>NZ_JBSGZP010000796.1:0-3059 GCF_053611065.1 Streptomyces sp. NPDC054840 | reverse complement strand
GTGCTTCGGCATCCCGCTCGGCGCCATCGCCTACGGCGCCGTCACCCGCACCGACCCGGCGAGCGGCGCCACCCAGGTGACCGGCGAACACCTCGCGCGCTCCCTCCAGGGCCCGTACCTCGGCTCCCTCATCGGCAGCGTCCAGCTCTCCGCCCTCACCGCACTCGTCGGCGGCGTCCTGGGCGTCGTGATCGCCCAGGCCGTGGTCACCTCCCGCTCCGCGGGGCTGCGCAGCGCCGCGCTGACCGCCTCCGGGGTGCTCGCCAACTTCGGCGGCGTACCCCTCGCGTTCGCCTTCATCGCGACCATCGGGATCTCCGGCGTCGTCACCCGGCTCGCCGACCTCACCGACCTCGGCTGGAACCTGTACTCCTTCACCGGCCTCACCGTGGTCTACCTGTACTTCCTGATCCCGCTGATGGTGCTGGTGATCGCCCCGGCGCTGGACGGACTGCGTCCGCAGTGGCGCGAGGCCGCCCAGAGCGGCGGGGCCACCGGATGGCAGTTCTGGCGCCATGTCGGCCTGCCCGTGCTCGCGCCCTCCCTGCTCGGCGGGTTCGTGCTGCTCTTCGGCACCGCCTTCGCCGCTCACGCCACGGCCGCGGCCCTCGTCGGAGGCTCCGTGCCGCTGGTCACGCTCAAGATCGCGGACGCACTGTCCGGGAACGTGCTCACCGGCCAGGAGAACGTGGCGCTCGCCCTCGGCCTCGACATGATCGTGATCGCCGGACTTGTCATGGCGGTCTACCTGCCCCTCCAGCGACGGAGCGCCCGATGGCTGCGATGACCCCGACCACCCGGTACTCCGACAGCGTCCGGGACGCGGGGGAACCGGAGACCGAGGCACCGGGGCGGACACCGGCCCGTCGGCCCCGCCCCAGGATCTGGCGCGGCGCCGTCCTCGCCCTCGCCGGCGCCTACTTCCTCGTCCCGCTCGTCGCCTCGTTCGTCTTCACCGTGCACGTGCCCGGCCAGGGCATCACCTTCGAGGCGTACACCGAGCTGCTCTCCGCCGACGGCTTCACCGAGAGCCTGCTGCTCTCCCTCGGCCTCGCCGCCTCGACCATCGCGCTGTCGCTGCTGCTCGCCGTACCGGCGCTGGTGGCCGTCCGCGTCGGTTCCGCGAGGCTGCGCCCGGTCGTCGAGGTCATGTGCATGCTGCCGCTGGTGGTGCCGCCGATCGCGCTGGTCACCGGCATCACCACCGTGCTGCGCTGGGGACCGGAACACCTGTCACGGACCCCGCTCTACCAGACCTTCATCGCCGTCCAGAACGAGAAGTTCCCCGTCGTCCTGGTCCTCGCCTACACGGTCCTGGCGCTCCCCTTCGTCTACCGCTCGCTCGACGCGGGCCTGCGCGCCGTCGACGTACCGACCCTGGTGGAGGCCGCCCGCAGCTGCGGCGCGAGCTGGCCGTACGTCGTCCTGCGCGTGCTGCTGCCGAACCTGCGGGCCTCCCTCGCCGGCGCCGCCTTCCTCACCCTGGCCCTGGTGCTCGGCGAGTTCACCATCGCCTCTCTCCTCGGGTTCCGGCCCTTCGCCGTGTGGATCGTCTCGATCTCCGGAGCGCAGGCCCGGATGTCGGTGGCCGTCTCCATCCTCAGCCTCCTGATCACCTGGCTGCTCCTGATCGCCCTCTCCCGGGCCGGGACCACCCCCTCCACGGCCGCGGCCGCACCCGCCACCACCTCCCGCAAGGAGTCCTGAGCCCATGTCCAGCACGCCCACCACCCTTCCCCCGGTCAGGAAGCCGACCGATCCGGCCCGGCCCGCGGGCGCGCGCGTCGAATTCCGCGGCCTGCGCAGGGCGTTCGGGTCCACCATCGCCCTCGACGGGCTCGACCTCACCGTCGAACCCGGTGAACTCCTCGCCCTGCTCGGCCCGTCCGGCTGCGGGAAGACCACCGCCCTGCGCGTCGTCGCCGGTTTCGAACAGCCCGACTCCGGCGAGGTCCTCGTCGACGGACAGGACATCACCCGGGTCCCGGCCAACCGCCGCGACGCCGGCATGGTCTTCCAGTCCTACAGCCTTTTCCCGAACCTCAACGCCCGCGACAACGTGGCCTTCGGCCTGCGGGTGCGCAAGGTCGGCGCGGCCGAGCGCCGCGAACGCGCCGCCGAACTCCTCGACCTGGTGGGCCTGCCCGACCACGGCGACCGCTACCCGCACCAGATGTCCGGAGGCCAGCAGCAGCGCGTCGCACTCGCCCGCGCCCTCGCCCTGCGCCCGCGCGTACTCCTGCTCGACGAGCCGCTCTCCGCGCTCGACGCCAAGGTACGCGCGAACCTGCGCGAGGAGATCCGCCGCCTCCAGCTCTCCCTCGGCATCACCACCGTCTTCGTCACCCACGACCAGGAGGAAGCCCTGTCGATGGCCGACCGGGTCGCCGTCCTGAACGCCGGGAAGCTGGAGCAGTGCGCCGCCCCGGCCGAGCTCTACGACCGCCCGGCCACTCCCTTCGTCGCCGAGTTCGTCGGCACCATGAACCGGCTGCCCGGACGGCTCACCGACTCCGGCCTGGTGGATGTGGCGGGCGCGCGCCTGCCCGTCGACGGTCCGCTCCCCGCCACCTCGCAGGTGCAGGTCCTCGTACGTCCCGAGAACGTCACCGTCACCGCCGACGAGGCCGGCCGCGCCACCGTGGTCTCCGCCTCCTTCTTCGGCTCCGTGACCCGGCTCCACCTGGACCTGCAGGGCGGGGTGACCGTCAAGGCCGACCTGCCCTCGCGGGACGCCGGAGCCCTCGTGCCCGGAGCGCGCGCCGCCGTGGGACTGGCCGCACGGCCCGTACTCGTCGTGGCCGGCTCCGAATGAGCGCCCTCTCCGCGGTCCTGTTCGACATGGACGGCACCCTCGTCGACACCGAGGTGCTGTGGTGGCGCACCACGGAGGAGATAGCGGGCGGCCTCGGCCACCGCCTCACCGACGCGGACGCGCCGCAAGTCGTCGGCCGCGCGGTGGAGGACACCGCCGCCCACCTCGTACGGGTCGTGGGAGGGGGAGACCCGTCGGAGGTGGCGGAGGCGCTCACCGAGAGCTTCTTCCGCGGGGTGGAGGC
>NZ_JBSGZP010000795.1:0-3059 GCF_053611065.1 Streptomyces sp. NPDC054840 | reverse complement strand
CGGACTCCGCCGCAGCGAGCCGCACCGACGGGCCCGGCCCCCGTCCCCCCGACGGACGCCGGCCCCTTCGGCGGACCCCCGGCAGCCGTGACGGCGGCGGCGAACGGTGACCGCCCGATGGTGTGAACTGTCCCAGAGGCCCATCAGGAGGCATGTACGGCCCGATCGGCCGGGGGCGGGGAGAGGGGCAGGTGCGCATGAGGGCCGAACGAACGCGCGCGAAGCAGGACCGCGCCGGGCGCACCCGCCGGGCGCTCCTGGAGGCCGCGGCTGCCGTCGGCTGATCCGTGCCGCCGGGGCGCGCCGGCGGTTTCGGCGGCCCGGGACCGTGCCGCGAAGGCTCCCGCGGCGCCGTGCCGCGAAGGCTCCCGCGGCGCCGCGCCCGACCGGCAACGCCGCGTCCCGCTCCGGGGATCCGGTGGACCACCGCTCGCCCGGCGGCAGCGGCCCGGCAGACTGGGGGCATGTCCATTCACCAGAACCTGCTCGGGGGCCCCGCCCCCACCCACCTGCCGGACGAGCCGGGCCGCGACGCCATCGCCGCCGGCACCCCCGCCGTCGAGGTGGCGGCCGCACATCCCACGTCGTCCCTGGCCTGGGCGGTCCTCGCCGACGAGGCCTTCGCGGCCGGCAACACCGTCGAGTCGTACGCCTATGCCCGTACGGGCTACCACCGCGGCCTCGACGCGCTGCGCCGCGCCGGATGGAAGGGCCACGGCCCGGTCCCGTGGGAGCACGAACCGAACCGCGGCTTCCTGCGCGCTTTGCACGCCCTCGCCCGCGCGGCCGAGGCGATCGGTGAGAAGGAGGAGTACGAGCGCTGCTCGACCTTCCTGCGTGACTCGTCCCCGACGGCCGCGGACACGCTGAGCTCCTGAGTCCGTACGGCGGGGAGTGACACGCACCGAATTGTGTGGTCTGTGTCACTCTCCGCTGGAGCGTCGGCGCGACGGGGTCCTATGATGCGGGCAGGGGACCGGGGCTCCACTCACCTCACGGAAGGGGCGGACCGCTACCCGGAAGCACGTGTCGAGGAGACAGCGATGTCGAAAACCCTTGATGCCTCCGGAGTCGGCGGGTCGGAAACCCCGAACCTCGACTTCGACGGCACCACCCCGTACGAGGACTACGTCCAGGCGGACGTCCTCACCCACCTCCAGCACCTCCGCTCGGACGACCCGGGCGAGATGGTCTTCCTGGTCACGACCCAGGTCATGGAGCTGTGGTTCACGGTCATCGTCCACGAGTGGGAGACCGCAGCCAAGGCCCTGCGCGAGGACCACATCCCGGTCGCGATGGATGCGCTGAAGCGTTCCCTCCGCGAGCTGGAAGCCCTCAACGCCTCCTGGCGCCCGCTCGCCCAGCTCACCCCGGGCCAGTTCAACGCTTACCGCGCCGCTCTCGGCGAAGGTTCCGGTTTCCAGTCGGCGATGTACCGCCGGATGGAGTTCCTGCTCGGCGAGAAGTCCGCCTCCATGCTGGTCCCGCACCGGGGCGCCCCGCGCGTCCACGCGGAACTGGAGAAGGCCCTGCACGAGCCCAGCCTCTACGACGAGGTGCTGCGCCTGCTCGCCCGCCGCGGCCTGCCGGTCCCGGACGCCGTCCTGAACCGCGACCTGTCCCTGCGCTACGAGCCCTCCCCCGAGGTCGAGGCCGTCTGGACGGGCCTGTACGCCGCCCCGGACGACAGCGAGACCGTCGACCTGCACCGCCTCGGCGAGGTCCTCACGGATGTCGCCGAGCTCGTCTGGCGCTGGCGCAACGACCACCTGGTCGCCACCCGCCGGGCGATGGGCGCGAAGACGGGCACGGGCGGCTCGGCCGGCGTGACCTGGCTGGAGAAGCGGGCGACGAAGAACGTCTTCCCGGAGCTCTGGACGGCCCGCAGCTATGTCTGACGACTCCACGGCCATACCGGCGGACGCCGCTGCGGACCTCCGCGACCGTGCGGCCGAGCTGGACGCCGCCGACGGGCTCGCCAAGCTCCGCGAGCGCTTCACCCTGCCGGACGGGGTCGTCTACCTGGACGGCAACTCCCTCGGAGCCCTCCCTGCCGGTGTCGCGGACACCACCGCCGACGTCGTCGCCCGGCAGTGGGGCGAGCTCCTCATCCGGTCCTGGGACGAGAGCGGCTGGTGGACCGCGCCCGAGCGGATCGGCGACAAGCTCGCCCCGCTCATCGGCGCGGCCCCCGGCCAGGTGGTCGTCGGTGACTCCACCAGCGTCAACCTCTTCAAGGCCCTGGTCGGAGCCGCCCGTCTCGCGGCTCCCGGCCGGACGAAGATGCTGGTCGACGCCGCCACGTTCCCCACCGACGGCTACATCGCGGAGTCGGCGGCCCGGATGACGGGCCTCACCGTCGTCCCGGTGGACCCCTCGCACGCGGCCGAGGCCATGGACGCGGACACCGCCGTGGTCCTCCTCAACCACGTCGACTACCGCAGCGGACGGCTCCACGACCTCCCCGCCCTCACCACGGCGGCCCGCGCCGCCGGGGCGATCACGGTCTGGGACCTGTGCCACTCCGCCGGGGCCCTCCCCGTCGGACTCGACGCGCACGCCGTCGACCTCGCGGTGGGCTGCACGTACAAGTACCTCAACGGCGGCCCCGGCGCGCCCGCGTACCTGTACATCGCCGCCCGCCACCAGGCCGGCTTCGACTCCCCGCTCCCGGGCTGGAACGGCCACGCGGACCCGTTCGCGATGACCCCGGCCTTCGAGGCGGCCGAGGGTGCGACCCGTGGGCGCGTGGGCACGCCGGACATCCTGTCCATGCTGGCCCTGGAGTCGGCGCTCGACGCCTGGGACGGGGTGTCCGTCGAAGACGTCCGGGCCAAGTCCCTCGCCCTGACCGACTTCTTCCTCGAATGCGTGGCGGCGTACGTCCCGCAGGGCCGGGTCGAGTCGGTCACCCCGGCCGAGCACGGCCGCCGCGGGAGCCAGATCTCGCTGCGGACCGAGAACGCCCGTGAGGTCATGGGAGAGCTCATCTCCCGGGGCGTCATCGGCGACTTCCGCGCACCCGACGTCCTGCGCTTCGGCTTCACTCCGCTCTACGT
>NZ_JBSGZP010000794.1:0-3062 GCF_053611065.1 Streptomyces sp. NPDC054840 | reverse complement strand
GGCCCGGCCCCCCCCCCCCGGGGTTCGGCCCCGCCGCTGGGAGATCCCTTGTACGTCCTGCTCGTCGCGAGCGCGTTCAACAGCCTCACGCAGCGAGTCCACGCCGAGCTGCGCGACCACGGCCACCGCGTCGCGGTCGAACTCGCCCTCCCCGGCACCTGCCTGGCCGACGCCGTACGCGGCCACCGCCCCGACCTCGTGCTCGCTCCGATGCTGCGCACCGCCATCCCCGAGGAGGTCTGGTCCGCCCACACCTGCCTGGTCGTCCACCCGGGACCGGTCGGCGACCGCGGCCCCTCCTCCCTCGACCGAGCCATCCAGGACGGCGAGCCCCGGTGGGGAGTGACGGTCCTCCAGGCCAACGCGGAGATGGACGCCGGCGACGTCTGGGCGAGCGCCCCGTGCCCCGTGCCGCCGGTCGGCAAGAGCGACCTCTACCGCGGGGAGATCGCCGACGCCGCACTGGAGGCCGTCCTGCTCGCGGTGGAACGGTTCGCCTCCGGTACGTACACCCCCCAGCCCCAGGCGAGCGGTCACGCCCGGCCACTCCTGCGCCAGGAGGACCGCCGGATCGACTGGGGGAGCGACACCACCGAGGACGTCCTGCGCGCGCTGCGCGCCGCCGACTCGCAGCCCGGCGTACGCGACGCCCTGCTCGGCGGCGAGTGGTACCTGCACGGCGGGCACCGCGAGGAACACCTGCGCGGCAGCTCCGGCGAGCTCCTGGCCACCCGGGCCGGGGCGCTCTGCCGGGCCACGGCCGACGGGGCCGTCTGGATCCCGGAGCTGCGCGCCCGCCGCCTGCCCGGAGAGCCGGCCGCCCTCAAGCTGCCCGCCACGCTCGCGCTCGCGGACCGGCTGCCCCCGCTTCCCGAGGTCCCCGCGCCGCCGCACAGCGGCCCCCACGGCCCCCACCACCGCACATGGTCCGACATCGGCTACCACGAGGAGGGCCAGGCCGGCTTCCTGTCGTTCTCCTTCCCCGGCGGCGCGATGAGCACCGCGCACTGCGCCCGCCTGCTGGACGCCTACCGGACCGCCCGCACCCGCCCCACCACCGTCCTGGTCCTGGGCGGTGGCCGCGACTTCTTCTCCAACGGCATCCACCTCGGCGTCATCGAGGCCGCCGCCGACCCGGCCGAGGAGTCCTGGGCCAACATCAATGCCATGAACGACCTGGTGGAGGCGGTGCTGACCACCACCGACCGCCTCGTCGTCAGCGCGCTGGGCGGCAACGCCGCCGCCGGTGGGGCCATGCTCGCCCTCGCCGCCGACGAGGTCTGGTGCCGCTCGGGCGTCGTCCTGAACCCGCACTACCGCCTGATGGGCCTGCACGGCTCCGAGTACTGGACGTACACCCTGCCGCGCCGCGTCGGACCCGCACTCGCGGACCGCCTCACCACCGAAGCCCTCCCGCTGAGCGCCGCCGCCGCCCACGGGCTGGGACTGGTCGACCGTACGGTCGACTGCCCGCCCGGCGACTTCACCCTCGAGACGGAGCGCCTCGCGGCCCGCCTCGCCGCCCTGCCCGCCACCGCCTCCCGGATCGCCGGAAAGAAGGCCGCGCGCGAACGCGACGAGGCGGAGCGGCCGCTGGCCGACCACCGCCGGGCCGAGCTGGCCCTGATGCGCGCGACCTTCTTCGACCCCGAAGCCCCCTACCACGCCCTGCGCCGCGCTCTCGTCCGCAAGGAGCGCCCGGCCGCCACCCCGCTCCACCTGAGCGGGTCGGCCGTCAGGCCGCGCGGTGTCACTGGACCGGCCGCATCCGACGCGGCACCCGGGCCGGACTGCTGTTAGCAAGAAAGGTGTGGGTGAGGCAGGCCGCCTCCCCCCACCCCTTCCCGATCACCCCCCCCGAGGAGCCGTCCCATGGCCACTGCGACGAAGGACCCGGTCGAGGACCCGCCGATCCACATCCTCTGGATCAACGCGGGTCTGAGCTGCGACGGCGACTCCGTGTCCCTGACGGCGGCGATGCAGCCGAGCATCGAGGAGATCGTGACCGGCGTCCTGCCCGGTCTGCCGAAGATCGCCGTGCACTGGCCGCTGATCGATTTCGAATGCGGCCCGGTCGGCGGCGCGGACACCTTCATCGAGTGGTTCTTCAAGGGCGAGCGCGGCGAGATCGATCCCTTCGTCCTGGTGGTCGAGGGGTCGATCCCGAACGAGAAGATCAAGCCCGAGGGCTACTGGTGCGGCTTCGGCGACGACCCGGAGACCGGTCAGCCCATCACCACCAGCGAGTGGATCGACCGCCTCGCCCCCAAGGCCCTCGCCGTCGTGGCCATCGGCACCTGCGCCACGTACGGCGGCATCCACGCGATGGAGGGCAACCCGACGGGCGCCATGGGCGTGCCCGACTACCTGGGCTGGGACTGGACCTCCAAGGCCGGCATCCCCATCGTGTGCGTGCCGGGCTGCCCGATCCAGCCGGACAACTTCTCGGAGACCCTGACCTACCTGCTCTACCAGGCGGCCGGCTCCGCCCCGATGATCCCGCTCGACGACAAGCTGCGCCCGACCTGGCTCTTCGGGGCCACCGTCCACGAGGGCTGCGACCGCGCCGGCTACTACGAGCAAGGCGAGTTCGCGGAGACCTACGACTCCCCCCGCTGCCTGGTCAAGCTCGGCTGCTGGGGCCCCGTCGTCAAGTGCAACGTCCCCAAGCGCGGCTGGATGAACGGCATCGGCGGCTGTCCCAACGTCGGCGGCATCTGCATCGCCTGCACGATGCCCGGCTTCCCCGACAAGTTCATGCCGTTCATGGACGAACCCCCCGGCGCCAAGGTCTCCACCGGGGCGAGCAGCGCGTACGGCGCGCTGGTCCGCAGACTCCGGTCGGTCACCGCCCACACCGTGGACGAGGAACCGAAGTGGAGGCAGACCGGCCGCAGCCTGACCACCGGCTACCGCCCGCCCTGGTGACGGCCTCCCCCGGATCCCCGGCCCCGGGTGCGTGGCGCCCCGGCTCCCCCGCCCCCCCGGCCGCCCCCCCACACCCCCCACCACCTCTCCCCACCCAAGAAGGGTCACGGGAGAAACCATGACACCGACGACGA
>NZ_JBSGZP010000793.1:0-3068 GCF_053611065.1 Streptomyces sp. NPDC054840 | reverse complement strand
GTGCTGCCCGCCGAGGAGCGCCACGCCGTCGAACTGGCCTTCCTCGCCGCCCAGGACCCCGGCCCCCGCCCGCCCGGCTGGGCCCTGACCCCGCGCGCCGTCGTCACCTTCGTCTGCGGCAGCGACGGAGCCGAACTGGCCCTGCCGAAGCGCCGCGCCGGACTGCCCGCCAAGCTGGCCATCGCCCCCAAGTTCGTCGGCGAACGCGCCCTCGTGGAGCGCTGCGTCGTCACCCTCGCCGGAGAGCGCGGCCTGCTCCTCACCGGCGAGCCCGGTACCGCCAAGTCGATGCTGTCCGAACTGCTGGCGGCCGCCGTCAGCGGCACCAGCGCCCTCACCGTCCAGGGCACGGCCGGCACCACCGAGGACGCCTTCCGCTACGGCTGGAACTACGCCCTGCTGCTGGCGCAGGGCCCCACCTCGCAGGCCCTGGTCGACTCCCCGGTGCTCTCCGCCATGCGCACCGGACGGGTCGTCCGCGTCGAGGAGATCACCCGCTGCCTGCCCGAGGTGCAGGACGCTCTCGTGTCGATCCTGTCCGACCGGCGGCTCAGCGTGCCCGAACTGACCGCCACCGAGGACGCGGTGGTCTCCGCCGCCCCCGGCTTCACCGTCATCGCCACCGCCAACCTGCGCGACCGCGGCGTCTCCGAGATGTCCGCCGCCCTCAAGCGGCGCTTCAACTTCGAGACCGTCGCCCCGATCGCCGACGCGGACGCGGAGGCCACCCTGATCCGCCGCCAGGCGGTAGCCGCCGTCCAGCGGGCCGGCGCCGCCTTCGGGGTCGACGACGCCGTCCTCGACGCGCTCGTCACCGTCTTCCGCGACCTGCGCTCCGGCCGCTCCGCCGAGGGCTGGGACGTGGAGCGCCCCGGTACGGTCATGTCCACCGCCGAAGCCGTCCAGGTGGCGGCCTCGCTCGGGGTCGCCGCCGCGTACCTGCCGGGCGGGGACGTGCTGGACCTGCTGCCGGGGCACCTGCTGGGCGTCGTACGCAAGGACGACCCGGCCGACCACGGACGGCTGCTCGGGTACTGGGACGGGCCGGTCCGGCGCCGCGCCGAGGACGGTTCGCCGATGTGGCGCCGCCTCTGGGACCTGCGCGGGAGCCTGCGTTGACGCACACCGATCCACGCGCCGCGGTGGACGCCCTCGCCGGCACCTGCGAGCCGTACCTCATCGGGGTGCGCCACCACAGCCCCGCGCTGGCCGCGGTGGTACCGGCCCTGCTGGACGCCTCGGGAGCGGACGTGGTCTGCGTCGAGCTCCCGGCGGAGTTCCAGCCCTGGCTGGAGCACCTCGCCGACCCGGAGACCGTCGCCCCGGTCGCCCTCGCGGGCACGGGGAAGGACGGCCGCCTGGCGTTCTACCCGTTCGCGGACTTCTCCCCGGAACTGGCCGCGATCCGCTGGGCCCGCCGGGCCGGCGCGTCCGTCCTCTGCTGCGACCTCCCGCTGTCGGACCGCGGCTGGACCCAGCCGGTGGCGGTGCCGAGCCCGGCTGCGGCGTCGGACCCGGTCCCGGTGCCGACCGCGGCTACCGGCTCGGCTCCGGACGCGGCCCCGGACAGGGGGGCGGTTCCGGGCCAGGGCTCCGTCCCGTCCGAGGGATCGGCCCCGGGATCGGTCCCGGACCCCGGCTCGGGGTCGGTCGTGGGCCCGGGCTCCGGCCCGGGTTCGGACCAGGGCCACGGCTCGGTCCCGGCAAGCGGCCCGGGCTCCCCGCAGGGTTCGGAGCCGCACTCGGCCGTGGGCGCCGCCACGGACCCTGCCGGGGGAGCGTATGCCGGGCGGGGGGCCGGCAGGTCCTTCGCGGATGCCCTCACCGCCGCCGGCACCGGCCGGGACGGCGACGACCTGTGGGACCGGGCCGTCGAGGTCCTCGCCCCCGGCTGTACCCCGGAGGCCGTACGACGTGCGGCCCTCGGCGTCGGCTGGGCGCTGCGTGCGGACACGGACGCCGTCCCCGCGACGGACCTCGCCCGCGAGGCCCACATGCGGAGCGTGATCGCAGGTGCCGTCGCCGCGGGCCACCGTGTGGCGGCGGTCATCGGCGCGTTCCACGCCCCGGTCCTCGCGGGCACGGCCGCCGGCACCGCTCCGGCCGCCCACGGCTCAGGCTCTGACGCCGGCTCCGGCGACAACCACGGTGACGGCCATGGCTCCGGGGACGGTTCCGGGCATGGGTCGGGGTCCGGCTCCGGGTCGGGTCACGATGTCGGGCACGGCTCCGACGTGGTTGCGGCCCTGGGGCAGGACCCGGTGGGCTCCCGGGGCGGCGGCGTCGCCGCTTCCGGGCAGGGCCCGGTTCACGGCCACGATCCCGGCATCCACGGCGAGACGTCCGGCGAAGGCTCCGCTCACGGGTCGGGCTCCGCTCACGGCGAAGGCTCCGCTCACGGGTCGGGCTCCGCTCACGGCTCGGGCTCCGCACACGGCGAAGGCTCCGCTTACGGTTCCGGCTCCGCTCACGGTGCCGGCTCCGCTCACGGTGCCGGCTCCGACCAAGGCGCAGACTCCGCTCAGGCCGCAGGCTCCGACCATGGTTCCGGCTCCGCTCACGGCTCGGGCTCCGCCCGTGACTCCGACGTCCGCACCGGCGCCGTCGGGCCCCTCGGGCCGGACGCGGTCGGCGCTCCGGCCGTGCCGGGCCCGCGGGTCGGTACGACCGCCGCTTCCGGGGCGTCGGCCGCCGACACGGTCCTGGCCGTCACCTCCTTCGTGCCGTACTCCTTCGACCTGCTCGACTCCCGCTCCGGGTACCCCGCCGGAATCCGGGACCCACGCTGGCAGCAGGCCGTCCTCGAAGCCGGCGGTGACCCCGACCGGGTCCGCGAGGCCGCCTCCGTCGCCGTCACCGGGCTCTGCCGCGAGCTGCGCCGCGCCGGGCACACCGCGGGCACCGGCGAGGCCGCCGAGACCCTGCGGCTCGCCTGCGACCTCGCCACCCTGCGCGCACTTCCGGCGCCCGGCCGCGGCGAACTCCTCGAAGCCGTCACCACCGTCCTCGGCCAGGGCGAACCCCTCGGCCGGGGCCGGGCCCTGGCCCGCGCCCTGGAGGCCGTGCTC
>NZ_JBSGZP010000792.1:0-3068 GCF_053611065.1 Streptomyces sp. NPDC054840 | reverse complement strand
CGTCGGCGGTGCGTCGGCGACAGCCTCGGGGGCAAGGCGCCCCCGCGCGGCTCCGAGACCGGGATCGGGGGCCGGGGCGGGCCGGGATCCGGCCGCTGATCCGGCCCCGGAAGCCCAGGTCGGAGCAGGCCCGGGACCGGGTGCGAAGGCACGGCCGGTCGGCCCTGCGGCCACCCTGCCCGGTGATCGGCAACGCCCCGGCGCGGCATCCGGGCGGCAGAAACGGCACTTGTCGGGTTACCGTTCGAGTGGCCGTTGCGGGCTTCTGCCGTTTGACACGGGGGCGGGTTGTACCGTCACACTCCGCAGCGTCGCCGTACTGCGACCGAGTGCCGACCGGAGAGAAGAGCCAAGTTGTCCCCGACTAGCGAGACCGCAAAGGGCGGCCGCCGACTCGTCATCGTCGAGTCCCCAGCCAAGGCGAAGACGATCAAGGGCTACCTCGGCCCCGGATACGTCGTCGAGGCGAGCGTCGGGCACATCCGCGACCTCCCCAGCGGCGCGGCCGAGGTTCCCGACAAGTACACCGGCGAGGTCCGTCGCCTCGGCGTCGACGTCGAGCACGACTTCGCGCCGATCTACGTGGTCAACGCTGACAAGAAGGCCCAGGTCAGGAAGCTCAAGGAGCTGCTGGCCGAGTCCGACGAACTCTTCCTCGCCACCGATGAGGACCGCGAGGGCGAAGCCATCGCGTGGCACCTGCAGGAAGTCCTCAAGCCCAAGGTTCCCGTCCACCGGATGGTCTTCCACGAGATCACCAAGGACGCGATCCGCGACGCCGTCGCCAATCCGCGCGAGCTGAACCAGCGCATGGTCGACGCCCAGGAGACCCGCCGCATCCTCGACCGCCTCTACGGCTACGAGGTCTCGCCGGTCCTGTGGAAGAAGGTCATGCCGAAGCTGTCGGCGGGCCGCGTGCAGTCGGTGGCCACCCGCCTCGTCGTCGAGCGGGAGCGCGAGCGCATCGCCTTCCGCTCCGCCGAGTACTGGGACCTGACCGGAACCTTCTCCACCGGCCGGGCCGGCGACGCCTCCGACCCGTCCACGCTGGTCGCCCGCCTGAACACGGTCGACGGCAAGCGCGTCGCCCAGGGCCGCGACTTCGGCTCGACCGGGCAGCTCAAGAGCGAGGTCCTGCACCTCGACGAGGCGAACGCCCGGGCGCTGGCCGCCGCGCTGGCGGACACTTCGTTCGCCGTCCGCTCGGTCGAGTCCAAGCCGTACCGCCGCTCCCCGTACGCCCCGTTCCGTACGACGACGCTGCAGCAGGAGGCCTCGCGCAAGCTGGGCTTCGGCGCGAAGGCGACGATGCAGGTGGCGCAGAAGCTGTACGAGAACGGCTTCATCACCTATATGCGTACCGACTCCACCACGCTGTCCGACACCGCGGTGTCGGCGGCGCGGGCGCAGGTCACCCAGCTCTACGGGGCCGACTACCTGCCGGAGAAGCCGCGCGTCTACGCCGGCAAGGTCAAGAACGCGCAGGAGGCGCACGAGGCGATCCGTCCTTCGGGTGATCGTTTCCGCACCCCGGCCGAGACGGGTCTCACCGGCGACCAGTTCCGCCTGTACGAGCTGATCTGGAAGCGGACCGTCGCCTCCCAGATGAAGGACGCGGTCGGCAACAGCGTCACCGTGAAGATCGGCGGCCGTGCCTCGGACGGGCGCGACGCCGAGTTCACCGCCTCCGGCAAGACGATCACCTTCCACGGCTTCATGAAGGCCTACGTCGAGGGCGCGGACGACCCGAACGCCGAGCTCGACGACCGTGAGAAGCGCCTCCCGCAGGTCGCGGAGGGCGACGCGCTCGCCGCCGAGGAGATCACGGCGGACGGACACTCGACCAAGCCGCCGGCCCGCTACACCGAGGCCTCGCTGGTCAAGGAGCTCGAAGAGCGCGAGATCGGCCGTCCGTCGACGTACGCGTCGATCATCGGCACGATTCTCGACCGTGGCTACGTCTTCAAGAAGGGCACGGCGCTCGTGCCGTCCTTCCTGTCGTTCGCCGTGGTCAACCTGCTGGAGACGCACTTCGGGCGCCTCGTCGACTACGACTTCACCGCGAAGATGGAGGACGACCTCGACCGCATCGCGCGGGGCGAGGCCCAGTCCGTGCCGTGGCTGAAGCGGTTCTACTTCGGCTCGGAGGACGCGACCCAGGTCGTGCCGGCCGACGGGGACCACCTCGGCGGTCTGAAGGAGCTGGTCACGGACCTCGGCGCGATCGACGCCCGGGAGATCTCCTCCTTCCCGGTCGGCGAGGGCATCGTGCTGCGCGTGGGCCGCTACGGGCCGTACGTGGAGCGCGGTGAGAAGGACGCGGAGGGCCACCAGCGGGCCGACGTACCGGAGGACATGGCTCCGGACGAGCTGACGGTCGAGTACGCGGAGGAGCTGTTCGCCAAGCCGAGCGGCGAGTTCGAGCTCGGCAAGGACCCGGTCAGCGGGAACGAGATCGTCGCCAAGGACGGTCGCTACGGGCCGTACGTGACGGAGATCCTCCCCGAGGGCACCCCGAAGACGGGCAAGAACGCGGTCAAGCCGCGGACGGCGTCGCTCTTCAAGTCCATGAGCCTGGACACGGTCACCCTCGACGAGGCGCTGAAGCTGATGTCGCTGCCGCGCGTGGTCGGCGCGGACGCCGAGGGCGTGGAGATCACGGCCCAGAACGGCCGCTACGGCCCGTACCTGAAGAAGGGCACGGACTCGCGGTCCCTGGAGACCGAGGACCAGCTCTTCTCGATCACGCTGGACGAGGCCCTGGCCATCTACGCGCAGCCCAAGCAGCGCGGACGGGCCGCGGCCAAGCCGCCGCTGAAGGAGCTGGGCACCGACCCGGTCAGCGAGAAGCCGGTCGTGGTCAAGGACGGCCGCTTCGGGCCGTACGTGACGGACGGCGAGACGAACGCGACGCTGCGGCGGGACGACGACGTCGAGACGATCACGCCGGAGCGGGGCTACGAGCTGCTCGCGGAGAAGCGGGCGAAGGGCCCGGCCAAGAAGGTGGCGAAGAAGGCCCCCGCCAAGAAGGCCCCGGCGAAGAAGGCGACGGCGACCAAGGCCGCTGC
>NZ_JBSGZP010000791.1:0-3069 GCF_053611065.1 Streptomyces sp. NPDC054840 | reverse complement strand
GGGCCGCGCCGTGTCCGGTGGCCCGGATCCGCTACGTCTGCTCGCGCCAGCCGTTCGTGATGGGCAGTCGGCGGTCCTTGCCGAAGCCCTTCGCGGAGATCTTCGTGCCCGGCGGGTACTGGCGGCGCTTGTACTCCGCCGTGTCCACCATCCGCAGCGTCCTGGCCACCAGTTCCGGGTCGAAGCCGGCCGCCACGATCGCGTCCATGCCCTGGTCACGGTCCACGTACATGGCCAGGATCGCGTCGAGCACCGGGTAGTCCGGCAGCGAGTCCGTGTCCACCTGGTCCGGGCGCAGCTCGGCGCTCGGCGGCTTCACGATCGAGTTCTCCGGGATCGGCGGGGTCTCGCCGCGCTCCGCGGCGGCCCGGTTGCGGTACTCCGCGAGCCGGAAGACGTCCGACTTGTAGACGTCCTTGATCGGGCCGTACGCGCCCACCGAGTCGCCGTACAGGGTGGAGTAGCCGACGGCCAGCTCCGACTTGTTGCCCGGGGCCAGCACGATGTGGCCCTCCTGGTTGGACAGCGCCATCAGCAGGGTGCCGCGCAGCCGGGACTGGAGGTTCTCCTCGGCCAGGCCGGTCAGGCCCAGCGAGCCCATGTAGGCGTCGAACATCGGCTCGATGGAGACGGTCCGGAAGTTCAGCCCGGTGCGCTCGGCCAGGTCGGCCGCGTCGCTGCGCGAGTGGTCCGAGGAGTACTTCGAGGGCATCGAGACGCCGTACACGTTCTGCGCGCCGATCGCGTCGCAGGCGATGGCGGCGACGAGCGCGGAGTCGATGCCGCCGGAGAGCCCGATCAGGACGGAGCGGAACCCGTTCTTCCTGACGTAGGCGCGCAGTCCCACGACCAGCGCGTCGTAGATCTCCTCGTCGTCGTCGAGCCGGTCGGCGTACCCGCCGGTGACCACCGGCTCGTACGGCTCCACGGGCTCCTCGGAGAGGATCACGCGCTCGATGCGCAGGCCGTCGTCCACCACGCCCTCGGGCGCGTCGGCGCGGGCGGCCGGCAGGTCGAGGTCGACCAGGACGCAGCCCTCGGAGAACTGCGGGGCGCGGGCGACGACCTGCCCGTCGGCGTCGACGACGATCGAGTCGCCGTCGAAGACCAGCTCGTCCTGGCCGCCGATCATCGCCAGGTAGGCGAGGGTGCAGCCGGCCTCCTGGGCCCGCTTCTGGACCAGTTCGAGGCGCAGGTCGTCCTTGTTGCGCTCGTACGGGGACGCGTTCACGGAGATCAGCAGCCCGGCCCCGGCGGAGCGGGTGGCCGGGACCCGGCCGCCCTCCTGCCACAGGTCCTCGCAGATCGCCAGGGCCACGTCGACCCCGCCGACCCGGATCACCGGCTGCGTGTTGCCCGGCACGAAGTACCGGAACTCGTCGAACACGCCGTAGTTGGGGAGGTGGTGCTTGGCGAAGCGCAGGACGACCTGCCCGCGGTGCAGTACGGCGGCCGCGTTCTCCGGGGAGCCGGCCGGGCGGCCCAGGCGGGGTACGGCCCGCTCGGTGCGGTCGAGGTAGCCGACGACGACCGGCAGCTCGCCGAGGCCCTCGGCCGCCAGCCGCTCCGCGAGCTCGCGCAGCGCGGTACGGGAGGCCTCCACGAAGGATCCGCGCAGGGCGAGGTCCTCGACGGGGTACCCGGTCAGCATCATCTCCGGGAACGCCACCAGGTGGGCGCCCTGCTCGGCGGAGTGCCGGGTCCAGTGGACGACCGAGTCGGCGTTGGCGGCGATGTCGCCGACGTGCGAGTCGATCTGATTCAGAGCGAGTCGAAGTTGAGGCACGGGGCCCAGTGTAATCGTCTTTCTGACGCGATGTCCTGGGCCCCGCCTGCTTCCAGGGTGGTGACGCCCCGTCAGCCGATCGGGCCCGCGTACTTCACGTCGTCGAGCAAGATCCCGGGGGAGATGTCCGCGGTGATGCCCTTGGTGCCCTTGGGGACCTCGAAGGCCGCGATCCCGCTGGCGGTCTCGCCCGGCAGGAGGGAGCCCTTGATCGTCTTCGGCACGGTGCCGTCGTAGACCACGTCGGCGGTCATGCCCTGGTCGTCGCGGACGTTGGGGCTGGTGTAGAGCACCTCGAACGGCGCGTTCGAGCCGTTGGTGATGGTGACGGTGAGCTGCACCGCGTTCTTGACCTGCTTTCGGGAGTACGCGTCCTTCGGCTCGTACATCGTCGGAACCGAGAGGCTCACCTTGATGCCGTTCGGGTAGGTGAAGCTCTCGCCGAACGGCAGCGCGCTGGTCAGGCCGGGGACCTGGGTGGGCGCCGGGGACTTGGACGGCCAGGGCTCACCGCTGGGGTAGCGCGTGTCCGGCCCCCAGTCCTCCTCGATCTGCCGGTCGATGCGACTGTCGGCCCTGTCGACGACCAGGACGGTGAGGAAGAAGCCGCCGACCGAGGCGAGCAGGCCGAGCACGGAGAGAACCGTGCCGACGACGGCCATCGACTTGTTCGGGGCGCCCTTGTTGGCGCGGACGACACCACCGATGCCGAGGCCCAGGCCGACGGCGGCAGTCAGGGTGCCGGCCCAGAAGAAGAACGGGATGATGCCCAGGACGATGCCGAAGCCGCCGGTGATGAGGGCGGCGACGGCCAGGCCGTTGCCGGTCGGGGCGGCCTGCGGGTATCCGGGGTACGAGGCTCCGGGGTAGCCGGGAGTGAGCTCGCCCCACGGGTTGCCGGGTGCGCCGGGGGTGCCGGGTGTGCCGGGTGTGCCGAAGCCTGCGGCCGGGGGCGGCGTGGGCGGGGCGAAGGCCGACGGGGCGGGAGTCGGCTCCGGGGCGGCCGCCGCGGGAGCCTCGGGGGCCGGGGCGGCCGCGGGGGTCGAGGGTGTCTGGGGCGCCGCCGGGGTTTCGGGGGCCGCCGGCGTCCCGGATGCCTCGGGGGCGGCCGGGGCCGGGGCGGCCGGGGTCTTCTCCAGCGAGAGCGGCTGGGCGGGCGCCGGTATGGAGTCCGCCTCCGGTGTCTCCGATGTCTCCGAGGCCTCGGGTATCGGGGTGCCCGCCGGCTCGGTCGGCGGGCCGGCGGGAGTGCGGGGCGGGTTCGGCGGGGTGCTCATACCGGC
>NZ_JBSGZP010000790.1:0-3072 GCF_053611065.1 Streptomyces sp. NPDC054840 | reverse complement strand
GCACCGAGGTCTTCCACGGCTCCACGGCTCTTCCACGGCCCCGGTTCTCCAACGACAGGGAGCAGCATCCCCATGCCGATCGATGCCGCCAAGGCCCTCGCCGCCGACCCCCGCCTGGGGGACATCGGCTGGGACCACAAGGACATCCAGCTCTACCACCTCGGCCTCGGCGCGGGCCGGCCGGCCACCGACCCGGACGAGCTGCGCTACACCCTCGAATCCAAGCTCCACGTCCTCCCCAGCTTCGCGACCGTCGCCGGCGCCGGGATGGCCATGATGGGCGGCCTCGCCGCCCCCGGGATCGAGATCGACCTCGCCCACGTCCTGCACGGCGGCCAGTCCATCGAGCTGCACCGGCCCATCCCCGTCCGGGGCAGGGCCACCTCCACCGCCAGGGTCGCGGCTCTCTACGACAAGGGCAAGGCCGCCGTCGTCGTGCTGCGCACCGAGGTCGCCGACGCCGACGGGCCCCTGTGGAGGAGCGACGCGCAGATCTTCGTACGGGGCGAGGGCGGGTTCGGCGGCGAGCGCGGCCCCTCCGTCAGGGAGGAACTGCCCGAGCGCGCCCCGGACCGCGTCGAGGAGCGGCACATCCGCGAGGACCAGGCGCTCCTCTACCGCCTCTCCGGCGATTGGAACCCGCTGCACGCCGACCCCGAGTTCGCCAGGACGGCCGGCTTCGACCAGCCGATCCTGCACGGCCTGTGCTCGTACGGGATGACCCTCAAGGCCGTCGTCGACACGGCCCTGGGCGCAGACGTCTCCCGCGTCCGCGCCTACCGCACACGCTTCGCCGGGATCGTCTTCCCGGGCGAGACGCTGCGCATCCGGATGTGGCAGGAGCCCGGCCGGGTCCTGGTGTCGGTGACCGCCGTCGAACGGGACGACGCGCCGGTCCTCGCCGACACCGTCGTCGAGCACGCGTAAGCACGAGTACGAGAACACGACCGTACGAGTACCAGACCCAAGGAGCCGCACCGTGCGCGCAGCACTGCAGAGCGAGATCGGCCAGGACAAGCTCGAGGTCGTCGACGACATGGAGGCCGTCGGCCTCGGCCCGGGCAAGGTGAAGATCCGGATCAAGGCCACCGGCCTGTGCCACTCGGACCTCTCCGCGATGAGCGGCGTCCTGCCGCAGCCGGCCCCCTTCATCCCGGGCCACGAGGGCTCCGGGGTGATCTCCGACGTCGGGGACGGGGTCACCACCCTCCAGCAGGGCGACCGGGTCCTCGTCTGCTGGCTGCCGCCGTGCGGCCACTGTCCGTCCTGCAAGCGCGGCCAGGGGCACCTGTGCCTGGCGAGCCTGGTCAACGCGGGCACCCCCAACTTTTGCCGCGCGGGCGGTGACATCTTCGGCTTCGCCGCGACCGGCACCTTCGCCGAGGAGCTCGTGGTCGATGCCGCGTGCGCCGTCCCGATCCCCGACGACGTGCCCTTCGACATCGCCGCGCTCATCGGCTGCGGTGTCACCACCGGCCTCGGCGCGGCCATCAACACGGCCAAGGTGGAGGCCGGGTCCTCGGTCGCCGTCATCGGCTGCGGCGGCGTCGGCATATCCGTCATCCAGGGCGCCAAGGTCCAAGGCGCGGCCCAGATCATCGCCGTCGACCCGGTGGAGTCGCGGCGCGAGGCGGCCCTGCGGTTCGGAGCCACCGAGGCCGTGGGCCCGGAGGCCTTCGACGACGCCAGGAACCGCATCACCGGCGGCGAGGGCTTCGACTACGTCTTCGAGGTCGTAGGCAAGTCCGCCACCGCGCAGACCGCCTACAAGATGACCCGCCGCGGCGGCAGCGTAGTGATCGTCGGCGCCGGCGCGATGGACGACAACTACCAGATCGACATGTTCTCGCTCTTCTTCGACGAGAAGAAGATCCTGCCGTCGATGTACGGAGGCGGGGACGTGCTCCGCTCCTACGAGCGCACCATCGCCCTGTGGCGGGCCGGCCGGGTGGACCTGGCGAGCCTGATCACGCACCGGGTGCAGCTCGCCGAGATCAACGACGCGCTCGACCAGATGCGTACGGGCGTGGCCCTGCGCACCTGCATCGAACTCTGACCCGCTCCGAGACCTGCGAGAGGAACGCTACGGATGTCACTCCCACTTGAGGGGCTCTCCGCCATCGTGACGGGCGCGGGCCGCGGGCTCGGCCGGGCCGAGGCGATCGAGCTCGCGCGGCTCGGCGCGAGCGTCGTCGTCAACGACTTCGGCCAGCCGGGCCGGGACGGCTCCGGGGAGGCCTCGGCCGCCCCGGCGGAGGAGGTCGCCGCGGAGATCCGCGCCGCGGGCGGCCGGGCGCTGGCGCACCTGGGCGACGTGGCCGACTTCGAACAGGCGCGGGAGCTGGTCGAGCGGGCGGTGGCCGGCTTCGGGAAGCTGGACATCCTGGTCAACAACGCGGGCATCCTGCGCGACCGGATGGTCTTCTCGATGTCGGAGGAGGAGTGGGACTCGGTGATCAGGGTCCACCTCAAGGGCCACTTCAACACCACCCACTTCGCGTCCGTCCACTGGCGCGAGCGCTCGAAGGCGGCCGGCGGCCCGGTTTACGGCCGGATCGTCAACACCTCCTCCGAGGCCTTCCTCGGCGGCTCGGCCGGACAGCCGAACTACGCGGCGGCCAAAGGCGGCATCGTGGGCCTGACCACCTCCACCGCCCTCGCGCTCGCGAAGTACGGGGTGACGGCCAACGCCATCTGCCCACGCGCCCGTACCCGGATGACCGAGGACGTCTTCGCCGGCTTCGCGGTCCCGGAGGAGGGCAAGCTGGACGCCCTCGCCCCCGAGCACGTCTCACCGCTCGTCGGCTACCTGGCCTCGCCCGCCTCCGCCAAGGCCAACGGCCAGCTGTTCGTCGTGCACGGCGGCATCGTGGCCGTCATGGAGCGCCCGAGGGTGGCCGCCAAGTTCGACACGGCCAAGGAGTCCTTCTCCTACGAGGAGCTCGACGAGCTCCTGACCCCGCACTACGACTCCCGCCCGGCGAACGAGACCTTCGCCGCGACGGAGGTACTGGGCCTCAAGCACGCCTGAGCACGGGACAGCCCTTTAGGGCTGTCCCGGGATACCCCGCG
>NZ_JBSGZP010000789.1:0-3078 GCF_053611065.1 Streptomyces sp. NPDC054840 | reverse complement strand
GGCCGGCGGTTCGAGGGGACGGGTGTCGGGGACGGCGCGGGGGGCGGCGCCGTCGTCGGCGTCGAAGTAGAGGATCTCGCGGCCGTCGGCGAGGTGGGTGCTCGTGCGCTTCACGGGAGGAACTCTCTCACTGACCGGCCCGACCGTACCCGGCCGGGGAGCGGGGGCGAATCCATTTTTCCGTCACTCGCCGACCGGTCCGCCGGGCAGGTGCGATGAGGCTGACAGGGCCCCAGGGGGGGGCTTCTCGCCCGCGCGGACAGTTCCGGCCGGCCGGTGGAAGCGTGGGCCCAAGCGTCACATAACGTGCCCTGCATGGATCAGGAGTACACGGCCGGGGCCGCCACGGACGGCGAAGGCGCGGGCAGGCGGCGGTTCCTCGCGATCGCGGCGGGGACGGCCACGGCTGCGGGGCTCGGGGCGGTGGCCGGTTGCGCGAACGGCGACCGTGACGGGCGGGTCCGGGCCGGGCTCCGGGGCGGCGTCGGGGTCCGCCGCGCCCGGCGGACAGCCGTCGGCGGCCGGGACACGGGGGCTCGACGTGAAGGCCGAGAACGCCCTCCCGGGCCATGCCGACTGGCCGGTGGGCAAGGCCGGCCCGGCGCGGGCCATCGAGGGGTTCTCGGACAGGGTCAGCGTCCTGCCCGGCGAGTCCTTCGGGCTGCACGTGTCGACGACCGCACCCCGGTTCACCGTCTCCGCCTACCGGATGGGCTGGTACGGCGGGGCCCGGGCGCGTCTGGTGTGGCGCTCCGAGGCCCTGCCCGGGGCTCTGCAGCCGGCGCACACGGTGGACGCTCGGACCAGGACGGTCCGCACACGGTGGACCCGTACCGCCACGGTCGGGACGAAGGACTGGCCGGAGGGAAGCTACCTGCTGCGGCTGGACGCGCAGGGCGGTGAGGGCCGGCGTTTCGTCCCGCTCACCGTCCGCTCCGCGGCGACCGCCGGCCGTACCGTCGTGGTCAACGCGGTGGCCACCTGGCAGGCGTACAACCGGTGGGGCGGCTACGGCAGTTACGACGGCCCCACCGGCGGATTCGCCTCCCGCTCCCTCGCCGTGAGCTTCGACCGGCCGTACGAGTACGACGACGGCGCGGGCCTGTTCCTGGTGTACGAGGCTCCACTGATCGCGCTGGCCGAGCGGCTCGGCATACCTCTCGCCTACACGACCACCACTGATGTGGCACGGGAGAAGCGGCTCCTGGAGGGAGCGGCGGCGGTGCTCTCGCTCGGACACGACGAGTACTGGTCGCCGGAGCAGCGGGCCCATGTCACGGCCGCCCGCGACGCCGGTACCAACATCGCGATCCTGGGCGCGAACTGCTGCTACCGCCGGATCCGCCTGGAGCCCTCCGACCTGGGGCCGGACCGTACGCTGGTCTGCTACAAGTCCTCCTACGAGCAGGACCCGGGCTTCGAGCGGGGCCATCCCGCGACGGTGGACTTCCGCTCGGCGCCCGGCGCGGACCCGGAGAGCTCGCTGCTGGGCGTGATCTACGACGGCTATCCGGTGGACGCCCCGTACGTGGTGACCAACCCCGGGCACTGGCTCTTCGAGGGCACCGGCGCGCGGGCGGGCGACCGCTTCGAGCACCTGGTCGGGGTCGAGTACGACAAGGTCGACACCGGATTCCCGACACCCCGGCCGATCGAGATCCTGGCCCACTCCCCCGTGGTGTGCGAGGGACGGCCCAGCCACCAGGACACGGCCTACTACACGGCGCCGAGCGGGGCGGGCGTGTTCGTCGACCGGGACGATGCGGTGGGTGGAGGCCCTGGACGCGACGGGCGACGGCCGCAGCGGACGCAACCACGGGCTGGACGCGCGCTCGGGGGCGCTGACCACCCGGGTGACGGAGAACCTCCTGCGGGTGTTCGCGGCGGGTCCGGCCGGCCGGACGCACCCGGCGCAGGACAACATCTTGGCGGTGTACGGGAGTTCCTGAGACACGGAACCCGGGTGCGGGCACCTGCGGGCACCTGCGGGCAGGTGCGGAAAAGGTGGACTTCGCCCGAAGAAGGTGCTTAGGATCGTGATCACGGCATCGCGTGTCGGTCACCGGCCGGGTGAGGCATGGAGGCGCCGTGACGTGCCTTTCGGAGGCATTCACTCATGTCCGTCCAGCTGAACCACACGATCATCCACTCCCGTGACAACCGGGAGTCCGCCGACTTCCTGGCACATATCCTCGGCCTGGAGGTCGGGGCCGAGTGGGGACCCTTCATCCCCGTCGAGACCGCGAACGGCGTCACCCTGGACTTCGCGACCGTCCCGGCCGAGTCCATCACCGCGCAGCACTACGCGTTCCTCGTCTCGGAGGAGGAGTTCGACGTGGCGTTCGCGAAGATCCGGTCGGCGCGGGTCCCGTACTTCGCCGACCCGCATGGCCGGCACCCCGGCGAGATCAACCACAACGACGGGGGACGCGGGGTGTACTTCACGGACCCGAGCGGCCACGGCATGGAGATCATCACGCGCCCGTACGGCTACCAGGAGCCCGGCGCCGAGTAGCCCTCGGCCGAGCAGGCGCGCGGCGGCGGATGAGCACTCCCGTTCATCTGCCGCCGGCGGCCCACCTCATGTCCTGTGGCCGTCATCCGCTCCCGGACCGGGCCGAAGGGGTCCGCGGCCGGCGTCTCGTACACCTCCCGCGTCAGCCCTCGCCCGGAATGGGCCCCGGCCTCAAGGAACAGTCGGCGCCGGGCACCGCCGGTTTCGCCGAGCACCAGCCGTGACCACTGGGCGGCGAAGAGCCCGAGGGACGCGGGTACCTCGGCGAGTGCGCCGCGCACCCGCGGTCGGGGTGGCCGCCCGCGGCGTCGACGACGGCGGGTGACAGGTCGCGCCGTGCCAGGAGGTACGGGACAGATCCAGGTGGTCGAGCAGCCGGACGCGGATGCGGTCCGGTGCGGCCACGTTGAAGCTCAGCCCCTGCAACCAGGCCTGCCGAAGCCGCGGTCCGGCCTGCGGCCCCACTCCCGATCCAGCCACCGGTCGTCGAAGCGCCGTACGCCTGTCCCCATCCGGGGAAAGGTAGACGATGTCATGGCGTGCCCGTGTCGAACCCCCGGCAC
>NZ_JBSGZP010000788.1:0-3081 GCF_053611065.1 Streptomyces sp. NPDC054840 | reverse complement strand
TACAATCACCACCGCGGACACACCGCGCTCGCAGGCAAACCACCCGCCAGCCGCGTCCCCAACCTCACAGGGCAATACATCTAGGCCGTCTCTTTCGGATCGTGCCGGGCCCGCGGCGTCCGGTGCCGCGGGCTCGGCCGACAAGCTCCGAAGGAGACGGCCTAGGCTGGTCGGGTGCAGCCACAGCAGTCACTTGAGTCACTCGCACGGGAGCTCGCCGCCCTGCCGCCCTCCCTCGGCCCGGTGCGCCTGATCGGAATCGACGGGCACGCCGGATCCGGGAAGAGCACCTTCGCGGGGCGGCTCGCCGGGGTGCTGGAGGCGCCCGTGCTGCACCTGGACGACGTGGCGACCCATGAGGAGCTGTTCGGCTGGGAGGGCCGGCTGCGCGCGCAGGTGCTGGAGCCGCTCGCCGCCGGGCGGCCCGCGCACTGGGCCCCGTACGACTGGGTGGAGCGCCGGTTCGGGCCGGAGCGGGTGCTGGAGCCGGTGCCGGTGCTCCTGGTCGAGGGGGTCGGAGCGGGGCGGGCGGCGCTGCGGCCGCGGTTGGCGCGGCTGCTGTGGATGGAGACCGCGCGCGAGCAGTCCTGGCAACGGGGGAGAGACCGGGACGGGCGTGAACTTGCCGATTTCTGGGACGGATGGGAGCGCGCGGAGCGCGCGCACTTCTCCAACGACCCTTCGCGCCCCTTCGCCGACACCTTGGTGCGCCGGAGCGGTACGGGATACGAGTGGACTTCCGGGGCTCCTGCGATGACGGGAACCTCCGCTTCCGTCACCGCGAGTGACAAGCTCCCCCGGGCCTGAACGCCCCCGGGAGTCCGCTCCGCCGGGGCCTGGCCGACCTGCTTGACCCGGGGCCCGGAGCGGCCTTACGTTTCCCATGCGAGGCCTTCGCAGGCCGCCGCGGACACGAAGCCCCCGGTTGTTCCCCCGTGATCGGGGGCTTCGTTCTGCCCACACCTCCTCCCCCGCGGTGTCGCGTGAGGCCGATCCGCCGCGATCCTTCACCCTGAGTCACCGACAGCCCCAGGGGCGCACGCCGGAACCGGGTCCGTCGCGCCCTACGTAAGGTGCGTGACCGCAGGTACGATGCAGCCCTGATTTCATCGGCGCAGTGGGCAACTCATGTGCTCGTCACGGAGGTTGCCGCGCACCACGGGGGCAGGCTTGTGGGGGACGTGATGGATTTCGGCACGCCGGGCAGCATGCACGCCCCGGCCGAACTCGCCTGGCTGCGCGGAGTCGACGCCTGCACCATGGGCGCCTATCCGCAGGCCGAGGAGGAGTTCCGGGCGGCCGTACGACTCGACCCCACCATGGCCGACGCATGGCTGGGCCTGCACGCGCTCCGGGTGGACACCGGCAACGCGTTACTTCGCATGTACGCCCACCGCGACCGGTTCGGCGAGCAGCGCGCCCGGCACCGGCGGACGCTCAACTCCTGGTACTGGCTGGGCTGGTGGGTGCAGCCGGTGCTGGAGAGCCGGCGCGACCTGCTCCTCGCCCACGCCTCGCACTGGCTGGACGGCCGCCACGTGCCCGAGCTGGACCAGGCGCTGGCCGCACTGCCGCCGGTGGACACCGACGCGCAGGTACGGTTCCTGCACGCCTGCCGGGCCTATCTGGTCAAGGACTGGGAGCAGCTGGTCCGGCACACCGAGCCGCTGGTCACCGATCCGCTGCTGGGCATCGAGGCGGGGCTGTTCGGCGGTATGGCGCGGGTCCGGCTGGAGATGTACGGGCAGGCGGAGCCGATGCTGGCGGCGGCACTGATGCGGTGTCGCAGCGAGCAGCCCCAGCGCAAGGAGTTGCGCTACTGGCTGGCGCGGGCGCGGGAGGGCACCGGGCGCAGTGCGGCGGCGCTGCCGCTGTACCGGGCGGTGCACCGGGTGGACCCCTCGTTCATGGACACCGCGGCCCGGCTGACGGCCATCGAGGACGGCGACGACACCGACGGCATGGCCGACCTGGCAGGTCTGGCGGGGTACGCCGCGTACGGGAGCTACAGCGGGCACGGCCCGTCCCCGGCCGGCGGGGACTTCGCGGCGGTCGCGCTGGGCGGCGGGCCCGTCCAGGACATCGCGGCGGACGGTCAGGCGGAGCCCGATCCGCCGGCTCCGCCGACTCCCCCGGCGGGACGGGTGGAGGGAGCGCGGCGCAAGGCGCCGGTCCCGCCGCAGGGCACGCCCGAGGGGCTGCCGGCGGGGCCGGCGGACCCGGCGGCGCTCGCCGAGGCGCTGGCGGAGCTGGAGCGGATGGTGGGCCTGGAGCCGGTCAAACGGCAGGTGAAGGCGCTCTCGGCGCAGCTGCACATGGCGCGGCTGCGGGCAGGTCAGGGGCTCCCGGTGCAGCCGCCGAAGCGGCATTTCGTGTTCTCGGGTCCGTCCGGTACGGGCAAGACGACGGTGGCCCGGATCCTGGGCCGGGTCTTCTACGCGCTGGGGCTGCTCGGCGGCGACCACCTGGTGGAGGCGCAGCGGGCCGACCTCGTGGGCGAGTTCCTCGGGCAGACGGCGGTGAAGGCGAACGAGCTGATCGATTCGGCGATCGGCGGGGTGCTGTTCGTGGACGAGGCCTATTCGCTGTCGAACTCGGGCTACAGCAAGGGCGACGCGTACGGCGACGAGGCCCTGCAGGTGCTGCTCAAGCGGGCCGAGGACAACCGGGACCACCTGGTGGTGATCCTGGCGGGCTACCCGGCCGGGATGGACCGGCTGCTGGCCGCCAATCCGGGGCTGTCCTCGCGCTTCACCACCCGGGTGGACTTCCCCAGCTACCGGCCGCTGGAGCTGACCGCGATCGGCGGGGTGCTGGCGGACGCGAACGGGGACCACTGGGACGAGGAGGCGCTGGAGGAGCTGCGCAGCATCAGCGGGCACGTGGTGGAGCAGGGCTGGATCGACGAGCTCGGCAACGGCCGCTTCCTGCGGACCCTGTACGAGAAGAGCTGCGCGTACCGGGACCTGCGGCTGGCGGGCTTCGCGGGTGAGCCGTCGCGGGACGATTTGTCGACGCTCCGGCTGCCGGACCTGATGCAGGCGTACGGGGAGGTCCTGTCGGGCCGCGGCCCCCAGGAAC
>NZ_JBSGZP010000787.1:0-3084 GCF_053611065.1 Streptomyces sp. NPDC054840 | reverse complement strand
GGCCTCTGGCGCCGCGCCGAGCAGCAGGACTTCCGCAGCCGTGTCCGGGGCACCCTCCTCGGCTCCGCCCTGGGCGACGCCCTCGGCGCGCCCGCCGCCGGCCTCTCCCTCGGCGCCCTCCGCGAGGCCCACGGCCCGGACGGCCTGACCGGTCCGGCCCCCGCGCTCGGGCGCCGCGGCCGGGTCACCGCCGCCACCCAGCTCACCCTTTTCACCGTGGACGGGCTGATACGGGCCCACGTACGCCGCGACACCGGCGCCTGGCACCCGCCCACCGACCTCCACCACGCGTACTTGCGCTGGGCCGCCACCCAGCACGACTGGGGCCCCGACGAGCGCCGCAAGGACAACGGCTGGCTCGCGCGGGAGGAATGGCTCTACGCCCGCCGCGCCCCGCACCGCGCCTGCCTGTCCGGCTTCGCCGACGACGTCCTCGGCACCCTCGACCGGCCGAAGAACCCCACCGCACGCGACGCGGCCGCCGCCACCCGCTCGGCGCCCTTCGGGCTGCTGGTCGGCTGGGAGCCCGCCCTCGTCCTCCAGCTGTCCGTCGAATGCGCCGCGCAGAGCCACGGCCACCCCACCGCCCACCTGTCGGCCGGAGCCGTCGCCGTCATCGTCCACGGCCTGGTCCGCGGCGACTCCCTCGACTCGGCCGTCCAGCGCGCCCTGGGCCTGCTGGGCGCCCGGCCCGGCCACCAGGCCGTCACGGACGCCCTCCAGCGGGCCCTGGCCGCCGTCACCCAGGGCTCACCCGGCCCCGAGGCCGTCGAAGCCCTCGCCCCCGACGAGGCGGACGGATCCGACGCCACCGACGCCCTCGCCGCCGCCGTCTACTGCGCCCTGGTCGCCGAGGACGTCCCGCAGGGCCTGCGCCTCGCCGTCAACCACGGCGGCGACTCCATCGCCGCCGGCGCCCTGTGCGGGGCCCTGCTCGGCGCCCTGCACGGCGAGACGGCCCTGCCGGCCGCCTGGCTCGCCGAGCTCGAAGGCCGCGCCGCGCTGCTGGAACTCGCCGACGACTTCGCCTTGGAGATGACCCAGGGGCCGAGTCTGCACAGTCCCACCGCCGCCTCCCCCGGCTGGCTGGCCCGCTACCCGCGCGGCTGAACCGCGACCCCGACACCTGACGCCCCCTCAACATTCGAGGAGCCAGCCCGTACCGTGGCGGGTCCCACGTCTCGGAGGTGCCAGAGCACATGCGGATCGCCACGACCATCTTCCTCACCGACCGCACCATCTCCCCCGTCCGGCTGGCCCACAGCCTCGAAGAGCGCGGCTTCTCCGGCCTCTACCTCCCGGAACACACCCACATCCCGGTGAGCCGCGAGACGGCCGCTCCCATGGGCGGTGAACTCCCCGAGATGTACGGGCGCACCCTCGACCCCTTCGTCGCGCTCGGCCAGGCCGCCGCCGTCACCGAGCGGCTCCGCCTCGGCACCGGCATCACCCTGGTCGCCCAGCACGACCCGATCGATCTCGCCAAGCAGGTCGCCACCCTGGACCACCTCTCACACGGCCGGTTCACTCTCGGCATCGGCTACGGCTGGAACGTCGAGGAGGCCGCCGACCACGGCGTCGAGTGGCGCACCCGCCGCGACCTGGTCCGCGACCGGATGGCCCTGATGCGCGCCCTGTGGTCCCCCGAGCCCACCGCGTACGTCGGCCAGTACTGCTCCGTGCAGGCCAGCACCGCCTACCCGAAGCCGGTCCAGGCCCCGCGCGAACTCGCCCCCGGCGCCCCCCTGTACGGCCCGCGCACCCTGATCGGCGGCGCGGCCGGCCCCAAGCTCTTCGCCGCGATCGCCGACCACGCCGACGGCTGGCTCCCCATCGGCGGTGGCGGCCTCACCCGGTCCCTCCCGGTGCTGCGCCAGATCTGGGAGACGGCCGGCCGCGACCCGAAGTCCCTCCAGGTGGTCCCGTACGCGGTCCAGCCCACTCCCGGCAAGATGAGCCGCTACGCCGACCTCGGCATCGAGGAGGTCGTCCTGCAGCTGCCTTCGGCCGCGAGGCCGGAAATCCTCCGCACCCTGGACGAGTTCGCCCAGTACCTCTGACCGGCCGCCGGGTGCGTCGCGCGGGGACGGGGACACCGTGCGCGGGACCGGGGTCTCTCCAGCACCGCACCCCGTACACGGTCTTCAGCTTCATCATCGACGAGGCCGTGATCCTGAGGCAGACCGGCGGACCGGAGGTGACCCGGCAGCTGATCGACCACTTGCTGAAGTGCGGGCAACTCCCCACCGTGGATCTGCAGATCATGCCGCTGATCAGCCCCGGACACGCGGGTCTCGGCGGCCCCTTTCGCCTCCTCGAAACCCAGGACAACGAGTGGATGGGTTACATCGAGGGGCAGCAGTCCGGTCGCGTGCTGTCCCACCCTAAAGACCTCAGTCTCCTCCACCTGCGGTATGCCGAACTTCGCATCCAGACTCTCAATCCTGCGGACAGCAGGGCCCTGTTGATGCGATTGCGAGGATCCCTGTGAACAGCTCCGAGCTGCGGTGGTTCAAGAGCAGTTACAGCAGTGGCGACGGCGATGACTGCGTCGAGGTCGCCGCCTGCGCCGACGTCGTCCATGTCCGGGACTCCAAGGTGACGGCCGGCCCCGAGCTGGCCGTCGCCGCCGCGAGCTGGGGCGTCTTTCCCGCCGGGGTCACCGCGCGTTCCTGACGCACCCCGCCCGAGTTACAGAGAGTGACCGCCATTGGGGTGAAACACCGTTTCCCGTGAACTCTCCGTGATGTTGAGCCGGTCGCGTGCCGACTGTCCGGGCGCGTCGATCGAGATCTTAGGAGAGTGTCATGCGTATTCGCTCTGCCCTGACGGCGTCTGTCCTGGCTGCCGGCATCCTGCTGGGCGGCGCCGGTGCGGCCCTGGCCGACGACGGTGTCGACATCGACTACTTCTCCGGCGGCCACACGGCCTTCGCGTCCAACTGCTCCTCCTTCGCCGGCGTTCCGGCCGAGATCGGCCCCCTGTACGTCGACAACTGCGAGATGGAGGGCGAGACGGAGTGGACCAAGTTCCACCACCTGGGCGCCTGACGACCAGCGCTCGCCGGCCGGGGCCCCGCACAGG
>NZ_JBSGZP010000786.1:0-3104 GCF_053611065.1 Streptomyces sp. NPDC054840 | reverse complement strand
GTCCAGCGGCTCTCGGTGAGACCCTCGTCCTCGATGCCGGCGATCCTGCCGTCGCGCTGGCGCGGGTAGTAATTGCCGGTGTCGATGACCGCGAAGCCCTCCGCGGCCTCGCCGAAGAGGTCGCTCGGCAGGTCCGGCACGTTTTTGAAGGGGATCGTGACCACGACGATCTCGGCGCCTCGCGCCGCTTGCGCCACGGTGACGGGGGTGGCTCCGGTCTCCTCGGCCAGCGCGGCCAGGGTCTTGGGACCGCGCGAGTTCGCCACGGAGACCTCGTGCCCGAGGGCCGTGAGCCGACGGGTCAGGTTGCCGCCGATGTTGCCCGCGCCGATGATGCCGATCTTCATGAGTTCTCCAGTGCATCCGGTTCCAGTGTCGCGTCCGCACCAACCCCCGCCCCGGGCGCGGCATTCCGCCCCGCGGTGATCGTCCCCCGGCCGGGCGATGCGATCGCGCCGCCGAACGAGGGCCGATCGGCGTGCGGGCGGGCGCCTGACCGGTCCGATACGGCCGAGGGGGTGACCTTTCGGCCATTTCTCGCATTCCGCGAACCGGACCGGATCGGGACCGTCGGTCGGTACAGCCACTCAGCACGGGGAAAGGCTCGGCAGATACTCTCGGCCAGGCGAACCGCCTCCCTCACCCTCGCGGCCACCGCCGTACTCACCCTCGCCCTCGTCACCAGCGCCTCCGCGCACGGACCGGAAGCGGGGACGCCGATCCAGGCCGCCGCCCCCGCTCCGTCCGTCTCGGGCAGCCCCGAGGGCGCCTTCACCCGGATCGCCGACTTCTACGGCTCCTACATCGACTCCGTGTACGACGGCGACGGGGCGAGGGCGGACCGCCTGCGCGCCTTCTACCTCTCGGAGCCGCTCCAGGCGGACTTGAGGAAGTGGGAGCAGGACAACCACGCGGACGGCGTGCTCCGCGCGCAGAACGTGCCGCTCAGGTGGAAGGTCACCTCCACCGGCAGCGGCGCGGGCCGGACCGATGCCACGGTCACGCTGACGTGGGGAGGCGACACGACGAAGGTCTTCGTCCAGGCCGACCTGGCCACGCGCAAGATCGTCTCCATCCGGGGCTGACCCCGCGGCGTCGGACGCGCGGGGTGGGGTCACCCGGACGTGAGGGTCGGAAGCCCGGTCAGGAGATCGCGTACCACTGGCTCGCCCAGCCGGTGTTGATGGTGCTCGTGGACTGCTCGGCGAGGTTCACCGTGGGCGGCAGCGAGGTCTGACCGGTCAGCACGTTGCTGTACCGGAGGTTCGGCGGCGTCAGACCGGCGTTGACCGAGATGCCGGCACCCGTGGATTTCAGGGTGAGGCCGTTGGTCGCCCAAGTGCCGTTGAGCAGCAGCGCGATGAAGTAGGTGCCGGGAGCGGCGGTGAACGGCTTGCCGAGGGCGAACGGCTTGGCTATCGCGTCGGTCATCAGCTGGGGGGAGATGTCGGGGGTGGTCGCCACGAGAGCGCCCTTGGCGTCGTATACGCCGAGGTAGCAGTTGGCGAGCTGGGCGTTCGGGTCGATGCCGGCCAGGCCCAGCCACACGTTCGACCAGGTGATCTGCTCGCGCAGCACGATCCGTACCAGGGTGACCCGGCCGCCGACCCCGGCCGAGGACTGGGCGGTGACGTGCCCCGCGTCATTGGGGTCTCCGGTCCAGGCCAGCAGGTTCTGGTCCTGCGGCCGGGGTCCCTCGAAGCCGGATCCGCCGCCGCTCTGCGCGGGGACGGACGCGGAGTTCGACGCCGCGGGCCGACTGTCTCCGGGCGAGGTACAGCCGGTGAGGACGAGCAGCGCGGCGAGCGCGGTCACGAGACCGGTCGTGGCGGTGGTGGTGCGGGTGCGCATGGTCCCCCCATGAGGTGCGGATCTGTCGACGGACATGATCACACGCCGCCGGTACGCACCCGCCGCCCCGCGGCGGAGCCCCGATCGTGCGGTCGGGCCGGCGAGTGGCGACGAGCTGGACGACCTCCGTCGAGTCCGTATGGACCGAATGGCAGGGGATGACCCGAGTCGTCCCCTGAACCGATCCTGCGGGCTTCCTTAAGGGAACGTGAAGTGCCCCTCCGGCGCGCGGATTTCACTGATCACAACCCTAGGCTCGGTCGCACCCCACCCCCTTCCCTCTGTGAGGTGCTACAGGCATGAGCAGCCGAACTCCCGCAACGCCGTCCCGCGTCGAAGCGCGGCGGAAGAAGGCGATGCGCACCCGCATCGTCCTGTCCCTGACCGCGGCCGCCGCGGCGGTGGCGGTCGGCGTCGCCGTGGCCGATTCCGGCGGCGGTACGCAGGTGGACCAGCGGGCCGACGGCGCCGGCGGGGCGAAGTCCGGGACGCCGACCACCGCGGCCACGGCCGGGACGGCGAGCCCCACCGCCCCGCTCCCCGAGGTCACCGCCGATGCCGCGGCCGCCACGGGCTCGCTGCCGCCCGAGACTCCGGCCGCCGCGGGTACGGAGTCCGCGGCGCCCGCGAAGCCCGCGGCGGAGGAGAGCAGCCCGGCCAAGTCCACCCCGGCCGGCAAGCCCCCGCGCACGTCCGGCGGGAGCACAGGCGGCGGTTCCGGCACCTCAGGCGGGTCCGGGACGTCCGGGGGCTCGTCGGGCGGCTCGTCGGGCGGTTCCGGCAGCTCCTCCGGGGACTCCGAGTCCGCGGTCCTCGCCCTGGTCAACAAGGAGCGGTCCGCGGCCGGCTGCGGACCCCTGACCGTGAACGCCAAGCTGGCCGCCGCAGCGCGCGCGTACAGCGACACCATGGCCCGCAGCGGCGTCATGTCCCACACCGGACCCGACGGGTCCACCATGACCTCGCGCGTGGAGGCCGCCGGCTACGGGTGGTCCCGCCTCGGGGAGAACATAGCCCGCGGCCAGTCGGACGCCGACGCGGTCATGAAGGCGTGGATGAACAGCTCCGGCCACCGGGCCAACATCCTCAACTGCTCCTTCCGGGAGATCGGCATAGGAGTCCACAAGGGCGACGGCGGCCCGTGGTGGACGCAGAACTTCGGGACGTCGAAGTAGGAGCCTTCCCACCCGCCACCCCCCGCCGGCCACTCCCCGTCGGCCCCCCCACCGGCCACCCCCCACCGGCCCCGGCAC
>NZ_JBSGZP010000785.1:0-3104 GCF_053611065.1 Streptomyces sp. NPDC054840 | reverse complement strand
GCCCCGGGGCGCGGCGATCCTCGACGTCCAGGTCGGGCAGTGGCTGACCAACGTCCGCCGCCCCGGCGGACTCGGCAAAGACCCCGAACGGGCGCAGCGGCGAGCCGCGGCCCTCGCCGCGATCGACCCCGACTGGAACCCGGCGGTGCTGGGATGGACAGTCGACTGGCAACGCCACTACACCTACCTCACCCAACTCCTCGCCTCCGGGGCGCGCCCGACCGCGATCGTGCCGGGGGTCACCCGACACGGGGACGACATCGGACGCTGGCTCGCCACCCAACAACGCGGCTGGAACCGGCTCAACGCCGAACAGCAACGCCGGCTCGCCACGCTCGGCGTCAAGCCGCAGAAGACCCCACGCGCCCGCAAAGCGGCAGCGAAGACGGCTGCGGCCACCGAGCCGCACGCAGGCGGTACGGCGTTCCAGAAAGGCCTCCAGGCCCTCACGCAATACACCGCACGGGAGGGTGCCCTGCCGGGGCGGGCCGGTGTGCAGGAGATGCCCGACGGGGACATCCACCGCGTCGGGGTGTGGCTGGCCAACCAGAAACAACGCCGCGACAAACTCCACCCGGCACAGCGCGCCGCACTCACCCAGCTCGGCGTCGACTGGGTGCGGTAGGAGGGTCGGGGGCGGCCCGGTGGTACTGCTGCCCGCAGAGCGCTCCGAGGCACTGGCCTCACCCACGCACGCCCTATCGGCGCGGCTGGCCCCGACCCTAGCCCGGCGTCTGGGGCCAGAAAGATCATCAGACCAGCAACCTTGGCGGGCGGAACCTCCTCTCCCTGTGCAGCACCCCGGACTTCAACAGCTTTGTGGGGGCGCAGTCCCAGGTGGCTGTTACGAGAAGGAGCACCTATTGCGTACCGACCGGCGGCGGATCCTCTGGTGGTTCATGGGCGTGACAGCGCTGTTCCTGGCGTTGGTGGTCGCCCTCCTCGCCTATCTGGGCAAGGACCGTGAGGACCCGCTCGCGATCGCTGATGTGGCGGGGGTCTGGCAAGGCTCGGACGGCGGCCGCTTGACGGTTCGCGCGGACGGTTCTGCGGACCTGGAACGGGCCAGACGGCCCGGCCCGGACTGCCGGCAATCCACCGACGCGGCAGGTCGTTCCTACACCGGGCCGGCGGCATGGGCCTTTGACACCTATCCCGACGAGAGGCCGGGGATCAGGTTCGACTACCAGGGACCCGCCACCGCCAAGCCGTGCAAGATCTACCTCGTGATCCTCCCCCAGAAGGACGGCGCGAAGGGGTTCCTCCCACAAGACCCGCCCGGCGTGAGCTACATACGCTCACCCGGCCAGCACAACTGAACCAAGCCACCAATTTGCACCAGAAAGCCCACCACAGCTAGCTCGACCAGGCGCAGCTCGCCAGCATGGGCGGGCTGGGCGCTACGACGCCGCATACCCACGAACGGTCCGTCCCCCGTACGGGCGGCTCGACGGGCACCCGCCTCCGGACGGCCGGAGGATCAGTGCGGGAACACGCGACGGGAGCCGATCAAGGATGCCGAACACCGCCGGTCGCTCGAAGAGGGCACGCATCGTCCTGTCAGGTCTGCTGCTCCTCGCCGGGGTCCTCGCGACCGGGTGCAGCGGCGCGGCCCGCGACGCCGGGCAAGGGCCTGGAGCAGGGCCCCGCCCCCAGGCGGCGCGCTCCGGCAGGGTCACCGTCGTCTACGAGGCCCAAACGGTCAAACCGGAGGACCGGGAGGCCGTGGCACTGATCCGGAACTCCCGCGTGCTGGAGCGTACGGCCGACTGGGTGAACAGATCACTCACCCTCCCGCACGACATGGTCGTGAAGGTCACCGCCGCCGTGCCGCCCGGCGTCACCGACGCCGTCACCCAGCCCGACGGCAGGACGATCTTCGTCCCGCCACCGTTCCTGACCGAGATCGAGAAGGCCCTCGCCGACGTCGTGAAGACCGTCGAACGGCCCGCCCCGTTCCCCGCGTCCGAGTACAACACCGACGACCTGACCGTACTGTCGACCGAATTCATCTTCGGCCACGAGATGGGCCATGCCCTGCAGCGCCAGCTCCTCCTGGCCAACCTCGGCCTCGAAGAGGACGCGGCGGACGGCTTCGCGTCCTTCTACACCGTCAACGAGGTCGGGCCGGGCCCGTCGCTGGCCGCCGCGATCCTCTTCGACGAGATCGCACGCAAGGAAGGCACGCCGACCCTGGAGAGCATGTCGAGCGACCACCCCGTCACCCAGCAGCGAGCCTTCAACTTCCTGTGCTACCTGGAGGGCAGCGACCCGAAGAAGTACCAGCAGTCCCTGGTCGACAGCGGCTATCTGCCGAAGACCCGCGCCCCCCTCTGCCCGCAGGCGTGGGCCATGCTGGACTACGGCTGGTGGACCCAGCTCCAGCCCCGCTTCAGCGCGGCGTTCAGGGCCCAGGGCGACAAGGAGCAGAAAAAGGCGCACGGGCGGCTGATCGCGGAGACACAGGCCCTGGCGAAGCGCATCGACGAGATCCGCAGCCGTCAATGAGGCAAATGACGCGCACCCCGTCGATCTCGTCCGCGTAGTCGCGCAGCAGGGTTCCGCGGACTATCGCGGAATCGCCGCCGAAGCGGTGTGCAACGTCCAGCAGGCGGGTGGTGAAGTCCTCGAAGTCCAGGAGCACCTCGTCCTTCGGCCGCGCGCGGCACCGGCCCGGGCGGGGCTGGCGGGCGTAGCCGGGCAGCGCGGCAAGGAACATCGACTCCACCGCCCGGTTCAGGCCCCCTCCACCGTGCCCCTCAGGTGCGGGGTGTAGGCGGGCAGGTCCTCGACGGTGACGTCCAGGGCGTTGAACGCGGCGGTCACCGCCTTCGACAGGAAGTCCCTGCCCCGGTCCACGCGTACCTTCTCCGGCAGGCCGCCCTGCGGCCCGAACGGCTCCTCGCGCAAAACCGCTGCCCGGAGCGCGGCCAGGACCGACTCCCGCGACGGATGCCCCGGGGTGACCGCCACGCCCATGATGGTGTTCGACGCGCAGTCCACAAACCAGGTGACCCACGCCCGGCGCGCGCGGCCCTCGACATCGACCAGGACCGGGGCCTGACAGAAGGGAAGCGAATACCCCGGGGCCCCGCTTGCAGCGG
>NZ_JBSGZP010000784.1:0-3126 GCF_053611065.1 Streptomyces sp. NPDC054840 | reverse complement strand
CCCGGGAACTGCGCCACAGCGCCTTTTCGTTGTCCCGTGCACCAGCCCCGGACCCAGCCGTTCCACCTCCCTGTGAGGTGTGGCACGATGCTGGCTCCTCGTCACCCTTCGCACAGGAGACACCCCGCGTGCCGCACAGCCACGCCGAGACGGCCCCGCTCCCGCACACCCTGGAGCACAGCCGCACCAGGCCCGTCCACTGGCTCGCCACGGCCACCGCCATGGCAGCCGTCATAGCCGCCGCAGGACTCGTACAGCCGGCCACCGGCACCCCGGCCCTCGACACCACCGGGACCGCCGCGCAACCCCCCGCGAAGGGGCCCCGGGCCACCGCACCCGACCCGGCGGGCGTCACCTACCCCCTCGACTGCAAGGGCGCCCCGCAGACCGTCACCACCAGCGCCCAGGGCGACCTCGACGGCGACGGCCGACCCGAGACCGTGGCCGCCGTCCGCTGCGAAGCCGGCTCCGGCACCCCGCCCCACGCGATCTACGTACTCACCACGGACCCCGCCGAAGGCGCCCGCCCCCGCGTCGTCGCCACCCTGCTCGAAGCCGCCCGGCGACAGACCGCCACCGAGCTCACCGTGCGCGACGGGCTCGTCACCGCGACCCTCGTCGGCTACTCCTCACCCGCCGTACCCCGCTACAGCCCCGACACGAAACAGCTAGCCAAGTGGCGCTGGCGCGACGGAAAATTCCGCCAGGAGCTGACGGACTCGGCCGCCAGGAGTGTTTGAAGGGTCACTCCGCGTCGGGACCGAAGACTTCCACCCTGTCCGAAACACGCCTCACGTGGATGCAGTCCCCCGGACATTCCTTCGCCGAGTCGACCACGTCCTGGAGCAGCGTCAGCGGAACCGGAGTGGTCGCCCCCGCGTCCTGCAGCAGCTCGTCCTCCGGGCTCTTCACATACGCCAGACCATCGATGTCCAGCTCGAACACCTCAGGCGCGTACTGCACGCAGATGCCGTCCCCGGTGCACAGATCCTGATCGATCCAGACCTCGAGCGGCTCGCCGGCCTCACCGGCACCGCCCGTCGGAGCCTCCTGCTGCACGGTCATATCTCCTGCCGTTCCCTGCGCTGAGTGATCCATCCCGGTCGAAACCCGCAGCAAGTCGCGCGGGCCCTGACGGGTGTTGAACACTTCGACCTTACAACCGGCTGCTTCCCGAGTTTGATGGGTGGGTATTTCCTTGGCGTGAGGGAGTACGCAAGGGTGAAGATCGGACACACCTCTACCGTCTTTGTGATCTAGGGGTTTCAATCACCACCAGCCCAGGTAGGGTCAGGAAGCGTCCAGCTCCCCTTGGAGGAGGTGAGGACCGTGGCAGCCCACGACGACGACATCAACCGCGGCATCCGGCCCGCGCGAGGGTCCGAGGACCCCGCCGGCCAGGTTGCCTATCTCGAGCAGGAAATCGCCGTCCTGCGACGAAAGCTCGCCGACTCTCCGCGACACACGAGGATTCTCGAAGAGCGGATCGTCGAGCTCCAGACAAACCTGGCCGGCGTATCCGCGCAGAACGAACGACTCGCGAATACCCTCCGTGAGGCCCGAGACCAGATCGTGGCCCTCAAGGAAGAAGTCGACCGGCTCGCACAGCCGCCGGCCGGTTTCGGTGTCTTCCTGCAGGCGAACGAGGACGGCACCGTCGACATCTTCACCGGAGGCCGAAAGCTCCGCGTGAACGTCAGCCCCAGCGTCGACCCGGAAGACCTCCGGCGCGGCCAGGAGGTCATGCTCAACGAGGCCCTCAACGTGGTCGAGGCCATGGAATACGAGCGGGCCGGGGACATCGTCACCCTCAAGGAAATCCTCGAGGACGGCGAGCGCGCCCTGGTCGTCGGGCACACCGACGAGGAAAGGGTGGTGAGGCTCGCCGAGCCGCTCCTGGACATCACCATCCGCCCCGGCGACGCGCTCCTGCTCGAACCCCGCTCCGGCTACGTCTACGAGGTCGTCCCCAAGAGCGAGGTCGAGGAACTCGTCCTCGAAGAGGTCCCGGACATCGACTACGACAAGATCGGCGGTCTGGGCGACCAGATCGAGCTGATCCGCGACGCGGTCGAGCTCCCCTACCTCTACCCGGACCTCTTCAAGGAACACGAACTGCGGCCCCCGAAGGGCATCCTGCTCTACGGCCCGCCCGGCTGCGGCAAGACACTCATCGCCAAGGCCGTCGCCAACTCCCTTGCCAAGAAGGTCGCCGAGGTGACCGGCCAGCCCGCCGGGAAGTCCTACTTCCTCAATATCAAGGGCCCCGAACTCCTCAACAAGTACGTCGGCGAGACCGAGCGGCACATCCGCCTCGTCTTCCAGCGTGCCCGCGAGAAGGCGAGCGAGGGCACCCCCGTCATCGTCTTCTTCGACGAGATGGAATCCCTCTTCCGCACCCGCGGATCCGGCGTCAGCTCGGACGTGGAGAACACCATCGTCCCCCAGCTGCTCGCCGAGATCGACGGCGTGGAAGGCCTGGAGAACGTCATCGTCATCGGCGCCTCCAACCGCGAGGACATGATCGACCCGGCCATCCTGCGCCCCGGCCGGCTCGACGTGAAGATCAAGATCGAGCGTCCGGACGCCGAGGCCGCGAAGGACATCTTCGCGAAGTACCTCAAGGCCTCCCTGCCCCTGCACTCGGACGACCTGTCCGAACACCAGGACTCCAAGGACGGCACCGTCCACAGCATGATCCAGACCGTCGTCGAACAGATGTACGCCGAAACCGAGGAGAACCGCTTCCTCGAGGTCACGTACGCCAACGGCGACAAGGAAGTCCTCTACTTCAAGGACTTCAACTCCGGCGCGATGATCCAGAACATCGTCGACCGGGCCAAGAAGATGGCCATCAAGGCCTTCCTCGAACACAACCAGAAGGGCCTGCGGGTGGCCCACCTGCTCCAGGCCTGCGTGGACGAGTTCAAGGAGAACGAGGACCTGCCCAACACCACCAACCCGGACGACTGGGCCCGCATCTCCGGAAAGAAGGGCGAGCGGATCGTATTCATCCGCACCCTCGTCACCGGAAAGCAAGGCGCGGACACCGGACGCTCCATCGACACGGTGGCAAACACCGGTCAGTACCTCTGACAAAGCGGGGCGGCTGCGGATGCCCTCCCC
>NZ_JBSGZP010000783.1:0-3151 GCF_053611065.1 Streptomyces sp. NPDC054840 | reverse complement strand
CCTCGGGTTTCCGCACCTGCGGGTCCTACGGGAGGACCTTCTCGATCTGCACGCTGCCGGTGCCGGCGGCGGTGCCGCGGGCGTTGAGCAGCTGGACCTGGCCGAAGAACTGCCGGCCCTCGGGGGCCGGGCTGGTGACCAGGACGTTCGCCGAGACCTGCGCGGTGGCGCCGGTGGCGAGGTCCACCGCGGCGGCCTCGTCGACCTGGACGGTGCCCAGGGCGGCCGAGAAGAACACGTCGCGGTAGTCGTACGTGGTGGAACCGGAGGGGATCGCGTAGCCGATCACCTTGACGGTGTAGGTGCCCGCGGCCGGGTTCACCAGGCTCACGGCCTCCTCGGAGTCGCCGTCGGCGGCCGAGCCGACCTTGACGCCGTCCTTGTAGACCTCCAGGTCGAGGTCGGCGGCGGTGTCGGACACCTTGCCGATCGCGACGTCGAGGCGCGAGGTGCCCGCGGGCACCGCGATCTCGGTGGAGTGGGTCTCACCGGGCGCGATGGTCGGCTTGGCGACCTTCGCGGAGCCGAGCGGACCGCCGACGAGCTTGCCGCCGGAGATGGCCGCGCCCGCGTTCTTGACGCTCCACTGGACCGGGGCGGGGGTGCCCTGCTTCACCTCGGGCAGGACCTTGACCGCGGGGTCGAAGGCCGCGCCGAGCACGGAGACGTCCAGCTTGAACGGGTTGTCGAGCACCGGCGACGTACGACGGGCCTCGACCTCGATCTCCCAGACGCCCGGCGTCGGCTCGGGGTACGAGCGCACGTCGGGGCGGCAGGTGTTGGCCGGGTTGGCGTAGTTCGGGTAGCAGTTGGTCGTGGCCGTCGGGTCGACCGGCACGCCGTACGGGTGGATCGCGATGAAGCGCGTCTGGGCGCCCGCCGCGAGACCGCCGAGGGCGACCTCGAGGCTCTTCGCGCCCGGCGGCACGGTCACGAAGTACGACTTGTGCGAGTTGCGCTGCACCGAGGAGGACTGCGACAGGGAGAACGACGGCGCGGCCAGGGGGGCGGAAGCCACGACGGTCGTCAGGATCTGCTTGTCGATGCCCTCGGTGGTCTCGTCGTCCAGCTGCAGGATGCCGCTGTGGACGCCGGCCGACTTGGCGTTGGCCTCGACCTTGATGGTGACGGGCTTGTTCAGCGGCAGGGTGACGTAGTCGTAGCCGCCGACGACCTTGAAGGTGCCGTCGTTGTTGCGCCAGCTCAGGTCGTGCCGGGTGCCGTACTTGACGCCCGTGGTGCGGGTGACGACGACGTTGTAGACCTTCTTCTGGCCGACCTTGAGGCCGCCCTCACGGTCGTACAGGCCGGTGCCGAAGCCCGGGGTCTTCAGGAACTGGTCGATCGCGGTGTCGACCGGCGCCTTGACGGTGAATTCGTCGGCCTTCGCGTCGCGCTGGATGGACTCCCACGCGCCGGGGATGTCGATCAGACCCGAACCCTGCGCGTGCGCGGGGACGTCTGCGATCTTCTTGGCGGCCGTGGTGAGCGCGACCCGCAGGGAGGCCGGCGTCAGCTTGATGTTGTGCTGCTTGGCTGCCGAGATCAGCAGGGCGCTCGCGCCCGCCGCCTGCGGCGAGGCCATCGAGGTGCCCTGGAGCATGCCGTAACCGGCCGGCAGGGTGTAGCCGGCCTCCTTCACCGGGGCGCCGGGCAGCCAGGTCTGGATGGTGTTGATGGCCGCGCCGGGGGCACTGAGGGTCGGCGTGAAGCCGCCGTCCTCACGCGGACCGCGCGAGGAGAAGGGGAACATGTTGTACTTCGCGCTCACACCGGAGCCGTAGTTGGCGGCCCAGGTCTCCTTGGAGACCGACGCGCCCACGGAGATGACCTTGTCCGCGAGGGCGGGGTCGCCGATGGTGTTGACGCCCGGGCCCGAGTTGCCGGCCGAGATGACGAGCTGGACGCCGTAGGTGTCGATGAGGTTCTTGTAGAGCTCGGAGCGCGCGTTGTTGCCGTCGTTCAGCGCCGGCAGGCCACCGATGGACATGTTGACGATGTCCACGCCGCGGTTGACGACGAGGTCGATCATGCCCTCGGTCAGCGCGATGTTGGTGCAGCCGCCGGACCAGGAGCAGGCGCGCGAGGAGACGAGCTTGGCGCCGGGCGCCTCGCCGTTCATCTTGCCGCCGAAGAGGCTGTTGGCGGCGGTGATGCCGGCGACGTGGGTGCCGTGCTCGGACTCGATGATGCCGACGTTGACGAAGTCGGCCTTCTTGCCGACCCAGTCACCGCCCAGCGGGTCCATCGGGACGTTCTTGCGGATCTCGATCACGAACGGGATGCGCTCGGCGACATCGGTCGCCGGGTTGTCCGTGCCGAAGTAGCCGATCTGGTAGCCGTCCTTGTACGGCTTCATCGGCTCGTTGTTCGTGAAGTCGCCGTCCTGGTCGGTGTCGACGCGGACGGTGCCGGCGGCGGCGTCGTAGAGCATGCCGAACCGGTCGGTGGTGTCACCGTCGCGGTTGACGTCGCCGGCCATGTCACCGGTGGCGGTGATGGACTCGGTGAAGCGGCTCCACTGGAAGCTGCCCTCCGGGGCCTTCCAGCTCTGGCCGCCGGCGGTGAAGCTGCCGCCGCTGGCGGTGACCGGGGTGATCTGCGGACGCCAGGTGGCGTCGTTGTCCGTGATCGGGTCGGTCGCCGTGACCCAGTCGACGATCTTGCGCTCGCCGGTGGTGGTCTTCTGCAGGGCCGGGTGACCGAGGTCGATACCCGAGTCCATGATGCCGATGGTGACGCCGCGGCCGTCGGCCTGCGGGTTGGCCTCCACGAAGTCGACCGCACCGGTCTCGAAGGACGGGTTGTACGGGTTCTTCGCGGGGGTGTTCTTGTCCGGCGCCGCGTAGGTCTCGGCGGCCGTCGTCTTCACCGCGTCGGTCGCGCGGTCCGCCTCGGGGCGCGGGTCCGGCAGCTGGATCTCGTGCCGCAGGTCGATGCCGTGCACCGAGGACAGCTTGGCGGCCGCCTTCAGCGCGGCGTCGGCCTTGCCGGTGGGGAGGGTGGCGCGCACGTAACCGAGGTTGTCGTACGTCTGGCCCACCGAGGCGCCCTGGACCGAACCGAGCTGGTCCGCCACCTGCTTGGTCTGGCCGGGGGCGGTCGCGACCATGACGGTGACGTTGGCGTCACCCTTGGCCTTGGCCTGCTG
>NZ_JBSGZP010000782.1:0-3156 GCF_053611065.1 Streptomyces sp. NPDC054840 | reverse complement strand
GGCCGGCACCCGCAGCTCCTGGCGGCTGCCCGCCTCCGGGGCGGGCCCCTCCCCCGACCGCCTGTTCCTGGGGTCCGAAGGGGCCCTCGGCGTCAGCACCGAGGCATGGGTACCCCTCCAGGAACGCCCCCGCCACAAGGCGTCCGCCGCGGTGGCGTTCACCGACTTCGGGAGCGCCCTGCGGGCGGTGCGCGTCCTCGCGCAGGCCGACCTCTCCCCCGCGAACTGCCGCCTGCTGGATTCCGGTGAGGCCGCGCTGTCGGGGGCGGCGCACGACGGCAGCTCCGTACTGGTCCTCGGGTTCGAGTCGGCGGACGAACCGGTGACCGCCCGGCTCGAACGAGCCGTCGCGCTGGCCCGCTCGTACGGCGGCCGGTACGAGGGGGCGGCCGGGCACGACAGGGCCGCCGGCCCGAAGGAGAGCCCGGAGGCGAGCCCGGACGGCGACGCGGCGGTGAGCGCCTGGCGCTCGGCGTTCCTGCGGATGCCCTACCTCCGCGACGGCCTGGCCAGGATGGGCGCGGTCGCGGAGACCTTCGAGACGGCGGCCACCTGGGACCGGATACCCGACCTGATCGACGAGGTACGCAGGGAGGTCGGCGCGGCGGCGGTCAAGGCCACCGGCTTCCCCGCGACCGTCAACTGCCGTCTGACGCACGTGTATCCGGACGGTGCGGCGCCCTACTTCACGGTACTCGCCGCCGGCCGGGCCGGTGACGAGGTCTCCGTCTGGGACGACCTGAAGGCCGTCGCGAGCGAGGTCCTGCACCGCCACCGGGCGACCATCACCCACCACCACGCCGTCGGCCGGGACCACCGCCCGGCCTACGACCGCCAGCGGCCCGAGCCCTTCGCCCTCGCCCTGCGGGCCGCGAAGGGGGCCCTGGATCCGCGGGGCATCCTCAACCCCGGTGTGCTCGTGGACTGACCGTCACCCGGGTGTACGCCGGAACGCCCCGGGGGGTGGGCTCCAAGGGGCCGGGTCCGTCGGTGACGGTCCCCGCCCCTTCGGTCGGCGTGTGGTCAGACGCGGTCGGCCGCGATCAGCACGTACTGGAAGGAGCCGTCCTTGTAGGACTCGATGAACGCCTCCTCGATGCCGGTGACCAGGGAGGACGTGGCCCGCAGTTCCCAGTAGGGCAGGGTCTCGGGGGTCAGGTCGATGACGGCCTGCGGTACGAGACGGTTGTCGGCCATCGCCCGGAGGTACTCGCGGCGGGAGTGGATGTTGCACTCGAAGTGCGCGTTGATCTGGGAGACCCACTTCGAGGGCTGGCCGTAACGCGGGTTCCAGCAGCCGGTGATGGTCACGTAGCGGCCGCCGACCTCAAGGACGCGCGCGTGCTCCGCGAAGAGGTCGTGCAGGTCGACGTACATGCTCGACTCGTTGTTCCACGAGCCGGCGGCCTGCCCGGTCTCGAACGGCGTGCTGAGCATGTTGCAGACACGGGCCCGGACGTGGTCCTCGATGCCGAGTTCCTGGGCGCGCCGGTTGGCGAAGTCGGCCTGCTTGGCCGACAGGGTGACGCCCTCGACCTTGCATCCGAAGCGCTGGTGGGCCATGACCATCGAACCGCCGCGGCCGCAGCCCGCGTCGACGAGGGTGTCGTCGCGCCCGATCGGGCCGAGGTGCTGGAGGAGGAGTTCGGCCTGGGCCGACTCCAGGCGGTGGAGCTCGGCGATCAGCTTCTTCTCGTATGCGCTGTCCTCGGTGTCGCCGAGGGCGGCATGGTCGATGTCACCGATGCCGTAGTGGTGGTGGTAAAGGCCGTCGACATCGCCGAGACGGAGGTTCACGGGCCTGGCCTCGTGGTCCCAGTAACGGGCGATGTCCCCCTGGTAGGGAGTCACCGGGCCGGGGATGAACACGGAGGAGGTACCGGCGGCGGCCGTGAGATCGGTGCTAGTCATGAACAATTCCCATCTTTACCAGAAATCGGGCAGGCTGTAGCGATAGGTGTTGGTCTGGTGCCAGTAGTGGTTGCCGTCGACCCACACGGCCACCCCGCGCAGGAAACGCTGCACGCTCGGAACGGGGCAGGTGACGGCCAGCTCGGCGGCCGCGGCCTCGAAGTCGCGCATCAGGTCGTTGTGGACCTCGACGGCCTTGAGATAGGCCTCCCGGTCGGAGCAGCCCTCGCGATCGGCGATCACCACCGGCAGGTTCAGGTGCCGTCCAGGACTGGCCAGTTCCTTGGTGTAGGAGTACAGATCGTTGACGATGGTGGTGGCGTTCCCGGCCAGCGCGATCACCCGTTGCATGGCGGGCTGCGCGTGGAGGTCCGCCGGCAGTTCGTAGCCGCCGACGGAGTCGGTGATGGTGGGGCAGGGGCGGAAGTTGTTGAACTGACGCATCGCCAGGTACTCCCACACCTCGGGAACGTACTCCGTCTGCGCCCAGGCCCCCTCGGCGAGGTAGCCCATGTGCAGCCGGGCCATGTCGTGCCGGAAGCGGTCGGCCTGCGAGGGAGTGGTCGCCTGGAGGAAGTACTCCATGGCGGACCGGTAGGCACGCCGGGGAGCGTCCGAGAGGAGCGACGCCTCCCAGTCCGGCGCGTACTCCTTCGTCGTGTGGACGGGGTCGAGAGCGGTGTGCGCCAGCAGCAGACGGCCGCCGAGGCCGACGGGCGAGCCGCCGTGGTCCTCGCAGTAGCAGTCGTCGACCGCGTTCTCGGCGACCATCAGCCGGGTGGCGAGCATCAGGTGGTCGATGCTGGGGGCGTCCGGGTGGCAGGCGACCATGTAGCGCCCGACGGAGAAGCCGTCGAACTGGTCCTCCCAGTCCTCCGGGTAGAGCGACACCTCATCCAGGGCCCAGGCCTTGATCCGGCGGCCGAGCTCCTCCACCCGCACCGGATCGGGCTCCGGCACCGGGTGGTGGTAGAGGCCCGGGATCGGACGGCCCGTGACCGGCGCGGGCGCGTCGGGAGCCCCGGCGGCCGTGGGGGCATCGCTCCGGACCCAGTGCAGGCTCGTCGTGCCCAGACCGCTGGGCCCGCTCAGGATCCGTTCGAGGGCGGCACTCGGCTGTGGCGCGGCGGCCGCGGCCGCACCTTCGTCGGGTAGGGGTGTCCGTACGGGAGGTCCCGTCGGCAGGGCGGGCCGGGCCGACGGGCCGGGCGTGGGCGGTGGAGAGGGCTCCACGGGCCCCGCGCC
>NZ_JBSGZP010000781.1:0-3168 GCF_053611065.1 Streptomyces sp. NPDC054840 | reverse complement strand
GGGGCGGGCCCTCGCGTCATACCCGGTCCCGGCCGTGTCCGGGACCTCCTGCGGCTCCTGCGGCGCTTGCCCCTACTGCCGGGGGAGCGGCTTGCCGGTGGTCGCGTCGAGCACCTTCCGGTCGCCCAGCGGCTGCTGCAGCGACACCGTCAAGGACATCTCCTCCGCCAGCATGATGCACGCCTGACCCGGCTTGTTCGGCGTATCCGTGATCTTCACCAGGACCGTGTCCCCCTGCTCCCGTGCCTCCACGGCGTAGGTGCTGCACACGCTGCCCCAGAAGTTCACGGTCAGCTTCCGGTCGGCCTCCGCGTACGAGAATCCGGGCACGGTACGACCGTCCTTCGGGCCGGGGGTGCCCTCCTGGGCCGCCGCCGCGGGCTGGGCCACCGTGTGGCCCGGCGCGCCGCCCTGGCCCGCCACCTCGAAAAGCCACGCCGGCACCAGACCCTGCGCCCCGTTCACCGTGCCGGGAACCAGCCCGAGCACGGCCCCCTTCACCGTCTCCGTCCGCGGGGGCTTCATCGGCCGCGGCTCCGGGTTGCACGGCACCGTGTCGGTGGCCGACACCGGGGTGTCCGCCGCCAGCGGGACCGCGCTCGCGCACCCGCTCGGCTCGGGCTCGCCCCCGCCGCCCGACTTCGCGTTCAGCCGGGCCAGCGCCTCCACCGCCCCGACCACCGGCTGCTCGGCAGCCCGTACGGGCGCCTTCAGCTCCCCATTGCCCCCCACCACGGAACCGTCGGAACCCACACTGACCTTCGTGGACCAGCCCTGCGTGGGCAGCCCGCCGACCACCGGGTCGGCGGCCACCACACGTACCGAACCCTGGTTCATCCGGGCGTCCTGCTGGGCCCCCGCCACCCCGGCCGCGGCCAGTACGGGGGCCGCGGCGGCCTTGGCGGCCTCCTCCGACACCGGCTTGCCCGTCTCGGCCCCACCGCCCGCGCTCCCGCCGCCGAGGTCACGGGGGAGGGTGGCCGGGCCGCAGGTGTCCTTGCCGCGCACGCAGTCGTCCCCGGCGCCGTTGCCGTTGCCCGGCGCCTGGAAACGGGCGTAGTTCCACGTCCCCGGCGCCGTACGGGTCACCGTGAGCCGGGGCCCGGAGCCGTCGGCGGCCTCCCCGGCCAGCCAGACGTCCCCGCTCAGCCGCGGCTCGCCCGGCAGGCCCAGAGCCGCCGCGAGGCGGGCCACCTCCGCCGAGGTGACCTCGCCGGACAGCGCGTAGGTCGGCGCGTTCGCCGGGGCCTCCGGAAGCTTCACGTCGGCCCGGTAGACCACCCCGCCGCCGGACGGGTCGGGCTCCCCGGGCGCGATGCCCGGACCCGAGGGGTCTCCCGCGTCACGGGGCGCGGAAGCCGCGCTGTCGGCCTTACGGTGGCCCGGCCCACCGTCGCCGTACGCGGTCGACGCCCAGTACGCGGTGCCGCCGCCCGCGAGCAGGACGGCGGCCGCGATCGAGCCCACGGCCCAGGCGGGCCGCCGCCGTGTGTCGCGTGATGTGTCGTCGGGTCGTTCGCTGGTCACCGCATCGCTCCTTCGCCGGTCCGTCGTACCTGACGGGGGTGTGACGGGGCGGGAGCGCAACCGGTTCCCTCCTACTGATCCCCGTACACGGACGTGGAGGCGATCAGCCGCGCCGAGGCCGGCGGGACGCTGATCCCGTGGATCTGCGAAGGAGCCACGGGGACCGGCCGGGGGCCCGCCGGGGCCGGCCAGTGCGGCGCCATCCGGGCACAGTCACCCAGCAGACGGGAGAAACCGGCCTGCCGTGGGGCTTCCGCGCCGCGCCCGTCGGCGGTGTACTCGCAGGAGACGAAACCGTCGGTAGAGGTCATGGAGGCACCGTAGGCATCGGATCTCGCGCGAAGAAAGACCTACTAAGGGGTAGTTTCCGGGGTACAGCCTGGGGCCGCTCACCGGGTAGTTTTGACTGTCCCTCGCCGTCCTCAGCAGGAGCGTCCACGCCGTGCGCATCGCAGTCACCGGCTCCATCGCCACCGACCACCTCATGACCTTCCCCGGCCGTTTCGCCGACCAGCTGGTCGCGGACCAGCTGCACACGGTCTCCCTCTCCTTCCTCGTCGACAACCTCGACGTCCGGCGGGGAGGGGTCGGCCCGAACATCTGCTTCGGTATGGGGCAGCTCGGCAGCCGCCCGATCCTCGTCGGAGCCGCCGGCTCCGACTTCGACGAGTACCGCGCCTGGCTGGACCGGCACGGCGTCGACACCGAGTCCGTCCGGATCTCCGAGGTCCTGCACACCGCGCGCTTCGTGTGCACCACGGACTCCGACCACAACCAGATCGGCTCCTTCTACACGGGCGCGATGAGCGAGGCCCGGCTGATCGAGCTGAAGGCCGTCGCCGACCGGGTGGGCGGGCTCGACCTCGTCCTCATCGGCGCCGACGACCCCGAGGCGATGCTGCGCCACACGGAGGAGTGCCGCACGCGCGGGATCCCCTTCGCCGCGGACTTCTCGCAGCAGATCGCCCGGATGGACGGCGACAACATCCGCACCCTGATGGAGGGCGCGACCTTCCTCTTCTCGAACGAGTACGAGAAGGGCCTCATCGAGTCGAAGTCCGGCTGGACCGACGCGGAGATCCTGGCGAAGGTCGGCACCCGCGTGACGACGCTGGGCTCCAACGGCGTCAGGATCGAGCGCGTCGGCGAGGCCCCGATCGTGGTCGGCTGCCCCGAGGAGAACGCGAAGGTCGACCCGACGGGTGTCGGCGACGCGTTCCGCGCCGGCTTCCTGACCGGTCTGGGCTGGGGCGTCGGACTGGAGCGCGCGGCACAGCTGGGCTGCATGCTCGCGACGCTGGTCATCGAGACCCTGGGCACCCAGGAGTACGCCCTGGCCCGAGCCCACTTCATGGAGCGCTTCACCAAGGCCTACGGCGAGGAGGCCGCGGAAGAGGTCCGCGCCCACCTCGCCTGACGGCCGCGGCATCGCCCGGGCGGTGGGGGTCCAGCCCCCGCCGCCCCTGGGCTCCGCCCCCGGCTCCCCCGCCGTGTTCAGGCCGCGCCGGGCGTGTTCCCGCCCCGGCCGGGCACATCCAGCCTCGCCGGCGTTCGAGCAGGGGGCACCTCCCCGTGGTAGCTGGGGGAGGGTCCGGGCGGAGCCCGGTGCCCGGCCGAGCCGGGTTTCCTGGGGCTCCGCCC
>NZ_JBSGZP010000780.1:0-3181 GCF_053611065.1 Streptomyces sp. NPDC054840 | reverse complement strand
GGACGGTGGTGACGGCCACGGCGGCCATGCCGGTGTAGGTACGGACCTTCCGGCCGCGGCCGGGCGGCTCCTCGGCGCAATCGCCGGCGTCCACCGGCACGACCGGAGCCACCGGATGGACCGGGTCGACCGGCTTGCGCGGTCCGGGCACCCGGTGCTGCGGGCCGGTGGAGGTGACGGGGTCGAGGTCGAATCCGGCCGGCGGCGTCGGGGTGACCCGCGGGAAGCCCGCCGCGGGGGTGCCGAAGGCCGGGGTGCCGGAGTCGAGGAAGGCGGTGGGAGCCGGTGCGGCGGCGGTGGCGTCGTGCGGGCGCCGCACTCCGTGCCAGTCCCCGTACACGGAGTCGGGGCGGGCCCCCCAGACGTCGTCGGACTCGTACTGCTGGGGGTGGCCACCGGTCCGCGCGTCGGCGTAGTACCGGTCCTGGGGCACGTACCCCTGGTGGGTGACGGTCGGTTCGGGCCAGTACGCGGCAGGCGGTTCCTCGTAGGGCAGGGGCGCGGGCTCCGGCTGCGGCCGGGCGGGTGCCGGGGCGGCGGCCGGAGCCGGAGCTGGGGCAGGGCCCTTGCGACTATGTCGTCCCACGGTCCTCAGCCTCTGCCGTCTTCGGTATATCGGTCACTCGCGCCCGTCCCGGTGTCGCTCAGCAGCTCCCGGAAAGCGGCGGCCACCACCTCGGGGTACTCCATCATCGCCACGTGTCCGGCCTCGGGCAGACACAGCAGCCGCGAACCGCGGTACGCCGCGGCCGCCTTGTGCGCCATCCGGTACGAGACCAACTGGTCCCGGCCACCGTAGACCAGCAGCGAGGGCGCGAGAACCCGCTGCGCCTGCCGCCACAGTCCGTGCTGGCCACCGAGGGTGTAGGCGTCGACGATGCCGCGCGAGGAGCGGGTCATCGCCTCCCAGAAGTACGGCAGCGCCATCCGCCGCTCCATCTCCTCCACGGCATTGCCGAATCCCTCGGGCGTCACCCGGGAGGGGTCTCCGTAACAGAGCTCCGTCACCCCACGGGTGCGCTGTTCGGCGCTGTGCCCCTGCGTCAGCCGGCAGAAGAGCGCGGCCACCCCGGGCACGGCGAGCAGGGCGGTCGGCACGGCCGACCTCTGCACGCGCAGCTCGGGCAGGGCGGGCGAGACGAGCGTCAGGGTGCGCACCAGGTCGGGCCGGACGGCCGCGACGCGGGTGGAGACGGCGCCGCCGAGGGAGTTCCCGACCAGGTGGACCGGGCCGCGCCCGGCGGCGTCGAGGTGCCGGATGACGGCGCGGGCGAAGGCGGTGACGGAGTAGTTCCGGTCGGCCGGTGGGGGGGACCAGCCGAAGCCCGGCAGGTCGAGGGCCTCGCCGTCGACGGTGTCGGCCAGCTGCCCCATCAGATCCGACCAGTTCTGGGAGGAACCGCCCAGTCCGTGCACGAACAGGGCGGGTGGCAGCCCCGTGCCCAGGGGCGGTCGGACCCGGACGGCCAGTTCCAGGCCGGGCAACGCGACGGTGCGCAGCTGCTCCCCTTCGGCCACTCGAACAGCTCCCACCTGGGAGGACAGCTCGGCGGTGGACCGTACGCCCGGCAGCTCGGTCGAAGACATGCGGGCAATGTTACGAGACGATCACGTTCCACTTCTTGTGTTCACGGTCACAAATTCGAGCGGATCCGCATAGCGGTGCCTCCGCGATCCTCCTAGGCTCGTAAGTGAACACAAGGAAGCGAGGGGAGCGGAATGACTGTCGACCCTGCGGAACCGGACACCTTCCGGGAGCAGTTTCCGGAATCCCTCGATCCTGAGGCGCCCGAGGCGGACGTGGCGGAACAGCTGACCGATCTCCGGCCGGACGAGGACGACCCGATCACCACGCGCCCGGCGGACGAGGTCACGGACGGGGATGCCGTCGAGCAGGCGCGGGTGGTGCCGCTGGACGAGGACGACTACCGCTGACCCGCGGTCGACCGGGCATCGACCGAACCGCCGACCAAACTGCTGATCAAACCGCTGACCAGCGCCTCCGGGCCGTCCGTACCGCGAGAAAACTCGGAGGGAACCCACCAGATTCGGTTACCGAAAAGTACGATGGCGGCGCGGCGCAGAGCGCACTGTGTTCTTAGAGAAAGTGGGAGGCGGCGTGACAGCCATCGAGCAGACCGAGGCAGCGCGTCCGCGGGGCACGCGACTGCCGCGCCGAGCCCGGCGCAACCAGCTGCTGGGCGCGGCCCAGGAGGTGTTCGTCGCGCAGGGGTATCACGCGGCCGCCATGGACGACATCGCCGAGCGGGCCGGCGTGAGCAAGCCGGTGCTGTACCAGCACTTCCCCGGCAAGCTCGACCTGTACCTGGCCCTGCTGGACCAGCACTGCGAGGCCCTGCTGCTGGCAGTGCGCACCGCCCTCGCGTCGACGACGGACAACAAGTTGCGCGTGGCGGCCACGATGGACGCCTACTTCGCGTACGTGGAGGAGGAGGGCGGCGCCTTCCGGCTGGTCTTCGAGTCCGACCTGACGAACGAGCCGGCGGTGCGCGAGCGCGTCGACCGCGTCTCGCTCCAGTGCGCCGAGGCCATCTGCGACGTCATCGCCGAGGACACCGGCCTGTCCAAGGACGAGTCGATGCTGCTGGCCGTGGGTCTGGGCGGGGTCTCGCAGGTCGTGGCCCGCTACTGGCTCTCCAGCGAGAGCCCGATCGCCCGCGATACGGCGGTCGGCCTGCTGACCTCCCTCGCCTGGCGCGGTATCGCCGGCTTCCCGCTGCACGGCACGGAGTCCTGACGGACCGGCTCACCGCCGGCACCCGCGACGTGTGGTGCTCCTCGGCCGCTGTTCGCTGCGAGCATGTCCGCTCCGCGCCGTCCGCGTCCCCTCTCCGGGCTAATGTGGACCGCGTACGGCGCGGCTGATCGCGCGAACCGGATCGTCGGAGGGACAAAGCCGTGGAGGTCAAGATCGGCGTGCAGCACGCACCCCGGGAGATCGTGCTGGAGAGCGACCTGAGCGCCGAGGAGCTGGAGGCCGTCGTCGCCGCCGCGCTCTCCGGCCAGTCGCCGCTGCTGAGCCTCACCGACAACAAGGGCCGCAAGGTCCTCGTGCCGTCGGACCGCCTGTCGTATGTCGACCTGGGCGAGCCGAGCGCGCGCAAGGTCGGTTTCGGCGCGCTCTGAGAACTGTTGGAAACGGCCCGGTGGTTGATCCCAC
>NZ_JBSGZP010000779.1:0-3185 GCF_053611065.1 Streptomyces sp. NPDC054840 | reverse complement strand
CATGAAGTCGGCGACTCCCAAGGTTCTCCACGAGATCTGCGGGCGCTCGCTCGTCGGTCACGTCGTCGCCGCCTCCCGTGAGCTGGACCCCGAGCACCTCGTCGTGGTCGTCGGGCACGCCCGGGAGCAGGTCACCGCGCACCTGGCCGGCATCGACGCCGACGTCCGCACCGCCGTCCAGTACGAGCAGAACGGCACCGGACACGCCGTCCGCATGGCCCTCGAAGAGCTCGGCGGCGGGATCACCGGCACCGTGATCGTCGTCTGCGGCGACACCCCGCTGCTGACCGGGGAGACCCTTGCCCGGCTCGCGCTGACGCACGAGGCCGACGGCAACGCCGTCACCGTGCTGACCGCCGAGGTCCCCGACTCCACCGGCTACGGACGCATCGTGCGCGACGCGGGCGGCGCCGTGACGGCCATCGTCGAACACAAGGACGCCTCCGACGCCCAGCGCGCGATCCGCGAGATCAACTCCGGCGTCTTCGCCTTCGACGGCGCCCTGCTCGCCGACGCGCTCGGCAAGGTCCGTACCGACAACAGCCAGGGCGAGGAGTACCTCACCGATGTCCTCGGCATCCTGCGCGAGGCCGGGCACCGCGTCGGCGCGGCCGTCGGCAGCGACCACCGGCAGATCCTCGGCATCAACAACCGCGTCCAGCTCGCCGAGGCCCGCGCGCTGCTGAACGCGCGCCTGCTGGAGCAGGCGATGCTCGCGGGCGTCACGGTCGTCGACCCGGCCGGCACCTTCGTCGATGTGACCGTCACCTTCGGACAGGACGCGATCGTGCACCCCGGCACCCAGCTGCTGGGCACCACGCACATCGCCGAGGGCGCCGAGGTCGGCCCCAACACCCGGCTCAAGGACACCCTCGTGGGCGCGGGCGCCCGGGTGGACAACACGGTCGCCGAGAGCGCGGTCGTGGGACCGCAGGCGAACGTGGGCCCCTTCGCCTACCTGCGCCCCGGCACGAACCTCGGCGCCAAGGCCAAGGCCGGCACGTACGTCGAGATGAAGAACGCGACGATCGGCGAGGGCACCAAGGTCCCCCACCTGTCCTACGTGGGTGACGCGACCATCGGCGAGTACACCAACATCGGCGCCGCGAGCGTCTTCGTGAACTACGACGGTGAGCACAAGCACCACACCACCATCGGCTCACACTGCAAGACGGGCTCGGACAACATGTTTGTGGCGCCCGTCACCATCGGGGACGGCGCCTACACGGCCGCCGGATCCGTGATCACGAAGGACGTGCCGCCCGGCGCCCTCGCTGTGGCCCGTGGCCAGCAGCGGAATATCGAGGGCTGGGTGGCCCGCAAGCGTCCGGGCAGTGCCGCTGCCACGGCGGCGCAGTCGGCGGCCCCGGAGGACGCCGAGCGCCCCTGAGGTGAACTGACCGGAAACAGGTGCGCCCCTGACGGCGTACCGTGATAGTGCACGCAATTCGGCTGGCTCACCGTGTGCGGGACGGACGCACATGGGGGCGAGCAGCTTCAACACGTCTGAGGAGACAGTGCTGTGACCGGGATCAAGACGACCGGCGAGAAGAAGCTGATGCTCTTCTCCGGCCGCGCCCACCCCGAGCTGGCCGAGGAGGTCGCGCACCAGCTGGGAGTCGGCCTCGTGCCGACCAAGGCTTTCGACTTCGCGAACGGTGAGATCTACGTCCGCTTCCAGGAGTCGGCTCGTGGCGCGGACTGCTTCCTGATCCAGAGCCACACGGCTCCGATCAACAAGTGGATCATGGAGCAGCTGATCATGATCGACGCGCTGAAGCGCGCGTCGGCACGCTCCATCACCGTGATCGTCCCGTCCTACGGGTACGCCCGCCAGGACAAGAAGCACAAGGGCCGCGAGCCGATCTCGGCCCGCCTGGTCGCCGATCTGCTGAAGACCGCGGGTGCGGACCGCATCCTCACGGTCGACCTGCACACGGACCAGATCCAGGGCTTCTTCGACGGCCCGGTGGACCACCTTTCGGCCCTGAACGTCCTCGCGGACTACGTCGGCGCCAAGGTGGACCGTACGAAGCTCACGATCGTCTCCCCGGACGCCGGCCGGGTGCGTGTGGCCGACCGCTGGTGCGACCGTCTGGACGCGCCGCTGGCGATCGTGCACAAGCGCCGCGACAAGGACGTCGCCAACCAGGTGACCGTCCACGAGGTCGTCGGTGAGGTCAAGGGCCGCGTCTGCGTCCTGGTCGACGACATGATCGACACCGGTGGCACCATCTGCGCCGCGGCCGACGCGCTGTTCGCGCACGGCGCGGAGGACGTCATCGTGACGGCCACGCACGGCATCCTGTCGGGCCCGGCGGCCGACCGCCTGAAGAACTCCAAGGTCAGCGAGTTCGTCTTCACGAACACCCTGCCGGACCCGTCCGACCTGGAGCTCGACAAGATCACGGTGCTGTCGATCGCCCCGATGATCGCGCGCGCCGTGCGCGAGGTCTTCGAGGACGGCTCGGTCACCAGCCTCTTCGAGGAGCAGCAGTAGAGCCTGAGGTGACCGCTCCGCGGTAGATCCTTTTGGTGCGGCCTCCCCCGCCGGGTACACTCCATGAGTTGCTCGGCGAGGGAGGCCGTACCTGTTTCCGGTACGGATTCTCCGTTATCGACGCGCTCTTCGTAGCAGGCCGTTCCGGCCGGGTGACTTCCGTCCATTTCCGTCACCCCACGAGGAGTGAGCATGTCCGAGGTCAAGCTTTCCGCCAAGATCCGTGACACCTTCGGCAAGGGCTCTGCCCGTCAGGCCCGTCGCGACGCGCTGACCCCCGCCGTCATCTACGGCCACGGCACCGACCCGAAGCACGTCAACGTCGACGCCCACGCCCTTCAGCTGGCGCTGCGTACCCCGAACGTCCTGATCTCCCTGGACCTCGGCGACGCCGGCACCGAGCTGGTCATCCCGAAGGCCGTGCAGAAGCACCCGCTGAAGCGCTCGATCTCCCACGTCGACTTCCTGATCGTCAAGAAGGGCGAGAAGGTCACCGTCGACGTCGCGATCGTCACCGAGGGCGAGCTGGCCGCCGGCGGCAACATGCTGGAGACCCTCCAGAACACCATCTCCGTCGAGGCCGAGGCCACGCACATCCCGACCGAGGTCACCGTCTCCATCGCGGGCCTGGAGGCCGGCACCACCATCCACGCGTCGGACCTGGTCCTCCCGAAGGGCACCACCC
>NZ_JBSGZP010000778.1:0-3188 GCF_053611065.1 Streptomyces sp. NPDC054840 | reverse complement strand
CCTGTCAGGAGCGGGACCATCGCCCGGGAGATCGCCGCGAGCGCCGCCGCCGTGCAGATCCCGCCGAGTACCTGGGCGGCGACCAGTACGTGGAACGCGGTGCGGTTGACGGCGAGCGCGAGCCGCGCGGTCTGCCGGAGGGCGGAAGGAACGCGGCGGGCCATCTGCCCGAGCGACAGCGCCTCCATGGTCTCGTTGTGCTGGCCCCAGGTGTACTTGAACTCCGGTGGTGCTGGTGGTGCGGCGGCTTTCCTGTGCCGGGTCTGCTGCTCGGACACGCTGCGTCTCCTTCAACCGGGTTGTCTTGGAGGCCGGTTCGTCGCTCGCAGCACATGCCGGAGAAGCCCGGCTCCGCGGTGGGCGGAGGGGCGGCAGCGTGGTCGCGGGAACTGGAGACAGTGAGTACAGCGCAGGCCGAAGGCAGGAGCAGCGGGATCTGGCCGACCTCGCGGGGACGGCTCCCTGGCTGTGGCCGCTGATCGAGTTCGGGCACCGCCGGGCTTCCGGGCGCGGACGGACGGGAGGTTGGCCGGAACCCGCCGGTACCGGGGTCAGCTCACCGGAAACCGGTTGCGGGCCCGTGGCGCGGCCCCGGACGGTCGGACGAGGGACCCCGCCCGAGGGTGAACATCCGGCCGGCGGCTTCCGCCACGGCGGGCGCTCGGGAGGACGGCGAGCAGCGCCGGAACCCGCTCCCCCTCCAGGTCCGGGCTCAGGCCTGGGGTACGGCGGGGTCGAGGGCGCCCAGGGCATTGACGGCCGTGGCCCAGGGGAAGTGGATCGGGGCGTCGGGGTCGGCCGGGTCCGGGGTGTATCCCGTTTCGCCGTGGAGGAGTTCGACCCCGGCGTTGCGCAGGGTGTTCAGGGAGAGGTCGAACTGGGGGTGGGCGGCAAGGGCGGTGTTGGTGCAGGGCATCGCTATGACGGGCGTGCGCTTGCCGGTCGCCTCGGCGGCGAGGCCGACGACGAGGTTGTCGGTCAGGCCGAGGGCCCACGCGTTGATGGTGTTGAAGGTGGCGGGTGCGAACAGGACGGCGTCGGCCACCGGCCATACGTCGGGCTGGCCCGGAAGTTTGTACTGCCAGCGCACGGGATGGCCGGTCAGAGCGGCGAGTCCGTCAAGGCTCTCGGAGAGCCAGTGCGCCGCGGTGGGGGTAAGGCCGAGGCACACGTCCCAGCCGCGGGCCTGGGCGTCCTCGATGACCCGGGCGACGTCGAAGACGGGCGGGGCGGCGGAGCAGAGCAGGTGGAGAGTCTTCGTGGTCATGCCGCAATATGATCACATGGTTCGCGCTTGATCACGTCTCCGGGATCGGGGCAGTTTCCGCGGGCTCCGCCCGCCCGGCGCCGGAGCGTGCCTCCCGTGCCCGACGCCCCGGGACGTCTCAGTCCACGAGTGCGGCCGCCAGCCGGCGTGCCCGGTCCAGCCAGGCCGCGCGTTCCTCACCGGAGGAGTCGGTGACCGTCCGGAAGACGGTGCGGCGCACGTCGGCAATTCCCGCATAGGGAAGGACGCATGCCGCCCAGATCCGTTGCAGCGGGTCGCCGAACTCCGTCTCCTCCCGGTCGAGAGGAGTGTCGGAGGTGTTCAGGACGAGCGCCCGGTCGGCCTTCAGGAGCGGTGCGGGCTCGCCGTTCGCGGTACCCAGCTTGTAGGCGACCCCCGGCGCGAGTACGCGCTGCACCCAGCCCGTCAGAACGGCGGGCGGCATGCCCCACCAGTTGGGGTGGACGAACACCAGGGCGTCAAGGGTGGTCAGCTCCCTCTGGTGCAGTGCCACCTGCGGGTCGCGGGCGCCCGGCGTCGACCCGACCGTGCCCGTCTCCTCGGCGGACAGCAACGGCGGGAAACCCTCGGCGCACAGGTCGTGCGCGACCACCCGGCACCCCCGGGCGCGCAGCTCTGCCACAACGGCCTCGAACACGGCGTGGTTGAAGCTCCCCGGCCGCGGATGTGCGAGATAAACCCCGATCTGCATGTGCGTCCCCCCGTCGACACGAGCCTTCATCGCCGGCCGGCCGCGGTTCCGGTCGGCTCGCTCCCGTCCTCATTCTCGTCCTCGTTCGGCGGCCACCGGTCACCGGGGCCGGGTTTTCCGTATCACGGAAGTGGTACCCGGCCCTGCGCGTGCGCGGGCCGCCCGGATGGGGGAAGCTGGGGTGGCATCGCCGACAGCGGGACAGAAGGGCGAGGAGGGCCTCGTGGATACCTCAGAAGACGGCCGGCTCATTCGTGCACCCCGGTCCCGGTTCCGGTCCCGGGTGCGGACCGCCACCATTCTGTGTGCGGCGGCGGCTCTTGCCGCAGCCGCCGTCCCGGCCTCCGCGCGGAGCCCCCGGGCCGTATCGGCGCCGGCGGAGCCCCTCGTGGTCGTCGACTGCTTCTCTCAGGCCCAGGTCCGCCCCGAGGAGTACTTGCTGGCCTGCGGTGACGGCAACAACCGCCTCGTCGGACTGACGTGGGACACCTGGGGTCCGAAGGCCGCGACGGCCACGGGCACCGACATGGTGAACGACTGTGTCCCCTACTGCGCCGCGGGCCGCTTCCGGTCCTACCCGGTGACGGTGACCCTGAGCAGCCCGGAGCCCTGGCCGGGCCATCCGGACGTGCAGCGCTTCACCACGATCCGACTCCTCTACACGGACACCGCACCGGCCCCTGTCCCGAAGGACATCACGTACAAGCTCGTGTACTGACCGGCCGACCGGTTCGACCCGATCCGCGGGTTTCGCCCCGTCCCACTGACGACAGGAGGAGACCCGGCCGGCGGAGTGCCGCCGGTTCACCGCGCCGACCGTACCTGTCATACGGGATACGGGCGCGGCCACGGTCGGGCACCGTCCGGCGGCGCCGGTGGACGCAGGCGTATGCGGATGAGCTCTTCGGCCATGTCCCGTCTCGCGTCGTTGGATTTGACTGTGGTCATGACGAAGACGACGAAGTACGAGTACGAGTACGAGTACGAGAACCACACGCAGACCACCGGCACCATCGCGGACCACGCCGACACCGGCGGAATCACCCTGGTGGTCGGCGGAACCGGCAAGACCGGCCGGAAGGTCGCCGAGCGGCTCACGGCTCAGGGCCGCCTCGTCAGGGTCGGCTCTCGCCGTGGCGAGCCGGCTTTCGACTGGAACGATCCCGCGACCTGGCGTCCGGCGCTCGAAGACGTCGACCGGGTGTACGT
>NZ_JBSGZP010000777.1:0-3191 GCF_053611065.1 Streptomyces sp. NPDC054840 | reverse complement strand
CACCAGAAGTGCTGGACGAGGAAGCCGCCGATCACCGGGCCGCTGGCCGCGCCGATGGCGGCGACGGCGGTCCAGATGCCGATGGCGAGCGCGCGCTCGCGCCGGTCGGGGAAGACCTGCCGCAGGATCGACAGCGTGGCGGGCATGATCATCGCGCCGCCGATGCCCAGCAGGGCGCGCGCGGCGATCAGGACCTGGGCGTTGTCGGCGAGGGCCGCCATCGCGGAGGCCACGCCGAAGAGCCCGTAGCCGAGGAGGAGGATGCGGCGGCGGCCGACCCGGTCACCGAGGGTGCCGAAGAGGATGAGGAGCGAGGCGCAGACCAGGGGGTAGGCGTCGACGATCCACAGGAGCTCGATCGAGCTGGGGCGCAGGTCCTCGGTGACGGAGGGGACGGCGACGTGCAGGATCGTCGCGTCGAGCGCGACGAGGACCAGGCTGACGCAGAGCACCGCCAGGACGACCCAGCGGTTGGCCCCACCGGAGGCCGCGTGGAGCCGCTGCCAGGGGGAAGGGGTCCGGCCCCCGGCCGCGTTCGTCCCCGACATGCATGTACCTCCCAGGTGATCCCTCGCGCTCGGCGGACCAGCGTCTTGTGGAGCCACGGGGGGTGGTGCGCTGTGCGGCGTCCAACGGGGTCCGGCATCGACACGCGGGTGAACGGTCAGCGTACGCGAGTTCGCCTGACCGACACGTGGTCAAGCTCTCATCCCGGCGGCAGCCCCTGTGTGGCGTATGCCACTCCCCTCACCCTCACCCTTTCCCCGTGTACACGCGCCCTCACGGCCCGTGGTTCTCCCTCACCGCGCTCGCCCGGCCCCGCTCCGCCCCCCTCGGGGGCGCGAGACCGGCGCCACCGATAATCATGCCTGTGGAAGATCTTGGATTTCGCCGGGCCGCGCCCGCGCTGGCCGTCTTCGCGGCGGTCCGGCTGCTCGGGCTGACCGTGCTCGCGACGTGGGGCGCGGTGGTCGGCAGCAGCCCGCACACCCTGCTGTCGGCCCGCTGGGACTCGCTCTGGTACGCCCGCATCGCCGCGGAGGGGTACGGGTACGAGGTGCTCCTCCCGAACGGGGACGTCCACTCGAACCTGGCGTTCTTCCCACTGCTGCCGTGGCTGGAACGGGTGGTGTCGGCCGCGACCGGGCTCTCGTACGGCTCCGCGGGTCTGGTGGTGTCGGTGGTCGCGGGGCTCGCCGCGGCCTGGGGGATCTTCGCGGTCGCCGATCTGGTCCACGGCCGCCGGGCCGGGGTGTTCGCGGTCGCGGTCTGGGCGGCGCTGCCGGTCGGGATCGTGCAGTCCATGGCGTACAGCGAGTCGCTGTTCACCGCCCTGGCCGCCTGGTCGCTCCACGGGGCCCTGCGCGGGCGGTGGCTGACGGCGGGGCTGCTCGCGGCCGGGGCCGGGCTGACCCGCCCGGTCGGTTCGGCGGTGGTCGCGGCGGTGTGGGTGGCCGCTGCACTGGCCTGGCGGCGCGGGGAGCGGTCCTGGCGGACGGTCGCGGGGGTGCTGCTGGCTCCGGCGGGCGCGGCGGCGTATGTGCTGTGGGTCGGCGCGCGCACCGGGGGCGGTCTGCTGGGCTACCTGGACGTGCAGGGCGGCTGGGGCAACGGCTTCGACGGCGGCTGGGCGTTCGCGGGGTTCATCGGCGCGAAGCTGGGCTCGTCCGCGTTTCCCGCCGGGGTAGGGCTGATCGCGGGGGTCCTGCTGGTGCTCTGGCTGTACGGGAAGTGCGTACAGCAGCGGCAGCCGGTGCCACTGCTCGTGTACGGCGGGATCGTCGTGGCGCTGGCGCTGTGCGCGTCCGGGTATTTCGGTTCCAAGCCCCGGCTGCTGCTGCCGGCCTTCCCGTTGCTGCTGCCGCCCGCGGTGGCGCTGGCGCGGTGGCGGACCGGGCGGGCTGCCCCGGTGGTGGGTGCGCTGGCCCTGGCCTCGGCGGTCTACGGGGCGTTCTGGCTGAACGGCTCGGGTCCTCCGTAGAGCTCCCACATCACGGAATGAATCATTCCGGTCCATCTTTCAGCAAAAGAAATGAGCTCCACGGCAATAAAGTCCGGATAAGTGACCAAAACAATTGCCGCAGCAGTGGATCAAGAAGCGGCCAACCACTGTCGAAATAACGGGAATTAAGTCCCGCGTGAGACCAACTCCACATCACATGGTCATCACAAAGCCCGCGATTCGCCCGGGCCGACCATCGCCGGGCGGTAACGTCGATTGAGTGCGTACCGACCAAATCCTGACCCGTCTGGAGCGGGTGTTCGCCCGGCTGGACCGGGAACCAGAGCGACCGGCTCATCTGCAAACCCCGCAGATGAGCCGGCACCGCGTCGTACTCCTGGGATCGACCCTCGCCTTCTATCTCGCAATCGTGGTCGCCGTACTGACCACTTCCTGGCTGGTCCGCCTGGACTGGCAGATCATGTTCTTCCGGCCCTACGAGCAGTGGCCGCAGCTGCACGCCTTCCTCGACTATCTGGTCGTGCTGGGCCAGCGCGGACCCACCGCGGTCATGGTCGCCGCCTGGCTCGGCTGGCGCTCCTGGCGGCAGCACACCCTCCGCCCGCTGATCACCCTCGGCGTGGCTCTGCTGCTGCTCAACATCACCGTCGGGTCCGTCAAGCTCGGCCTCGGCAGGCTCGGCCCGCACTACGCCACGGAGATCGGATCCGCCGAACTCTTCGCCGGTGGCGATATATTCCCTTCCGGTCACACCGCCAACGCCGTGGTGACGTGGGGCATCCTGGCCTACCTGGCTTCCACCGGGGTCACCCGCCGGGTGCTGTCCGTGGTCTCGGCGGTCGTCTCGCTGAGCGTCGGCGCCACCACGGTGTACCTCGGCACCCACTGGGTCAGCGACGTCCTGCTCGGATGGTCCGCGGGCCTGCTGATCCTGCTGGCCCTCCCCTGGTTCGAGCCGCTCATCGCCCGGACCGAGACCTACGTCTTCGACGTGCGTGAGCTGCTGCGCCGCCGCGCCGAGACCGGACGGATGCCCGCTCCGGTCGTCTCCGCGCTCACCCCGCTGCTCTCGGCGGGCGGCAAGTGGCAGTTGCGGCCCGCCGTCCGGATCACCGTCGGCAACGCCATCGGCGCCGCCGAGGAGCCGGTCCCGCAGGCCGTCAGGGGCAAGTTCTAATTTTATTACGCCGCGAGCGGCGCTAGAATAGAGAAGTGTTTATCTCTGTTG
>NZ_JBSGZP010000776.1:0-3195 GCF_053611065.1 Streptomyces sp. NPDC054840 | reverse complement strand
GTGGCGACCAGCTCCTCCCACTCCCCGTATCCCTCGTCACCCTTGTCCATCGGGCCCCTCCCTCGTCGCTTGTCGTCGGTTGCTCGTCGTGTCATGGGCTCCGGTCCCGCCCCCTCCACGGGACCGGAGCTGTCGATGTCCCCGTCTGCCCGCTCGCGTTCAGCTGGCGTGGTTGTCGTTCATGCAAGCCCCCCGGCTCGTCGTCGTTTCGCGTGCGGCGCCCCCCGGCGCCGTACGGTCTCCTTGCCGCCGCCCCCGTGTGACGGCACAGGACCCCCCAGGCCCCCTGCGATGTGTCTCCTCTTCCCGCTCCTGATCAGGACAGGGCGACGGGCTCGGTCGAGTCCGGCTGCCAGGCCGTCAGAGGGGTGAAGCCGCGGTGGCCGCACTCGCCGAACACCGTCACCGGGCCTCCGCCCGACAACGCGGCCAGCTGCCAGAGCCCCCCGCGGGAGCGGCCGCCGCCCCCGGTGAGGGGCACCGGCAGGGCGGAGGTGCCCTCCGCGTCCGCCAGCTGCCAGCCGAGCTCTCCCGGTATCGGAACCACCGGGCCGAGCACCACCGGCCAGGACTCCAGCCACGGGTCCTGCCGCAGCGCCGCCCCGTACGCCTCCAGAGCCGCCCCCGTGCTCACCCCGGCGGGAACCTCCGCGCACGGCACGGCTGCCGCGAACCTCTCACCGAGGTCCGCCCGCAGCCCCGCCGACCCGGGCCGGAAGCGCATCTCCGCCTCCAGCACCAGCCCCACCGGCAGCGCCGGCCCCGGTGGCCGCCCAGGCGGTCCGAAGTCCAGCACCAGCGCGGGCCGCCCGCCCGCCAGCCCGCGCAGCCATGTCCGGCGGGTGGTGAGCCGGCCGTCCGGCGACACCGTGTCGTACTGGGCGAGCACCAGCCACCGGTCCCGTACGGCCTCCCCCTCCCCGGAGGCCGGCAGTCCCACGCGGCTGCGCACCGTCGCCGCGAGCTCGTCCGGCAGCCCGGCCACCCCCAGCCACGCCCGGTCGAGCAGGTGCAGCAGCGCCGCCTCCTCCAGCATCCGGGCGGGCCAGCCGGGGCCGCAACTGGGTATCGTCCCCAACTCCCGCACCCGACCGGCCAGTCCGGGTGCCTGGGCGTCGACCATGCGGGCCGCCGTCTCCTCCCACCCCGCGTATCCCGCCTGGTCCTGGCCCGCGAGGCCGCCGCGGAGCAGATCGGCCAGCCGCTGCTCCAGCTCGGTGACGCCCGCGCCGACGCGCGCCGCCCGCCGCTCGGCCCGCTTCCGGGCCCCCTCCTCGTCGACCGGCGCGGCCTTCCCGCCGGGCGGCCGCGCGGCCTTGGCCGCCCGGTCCGCCAGCCACTGCGCGGCCCACTCCGGAGCCTCGCCCGGCTCGCCGACCCCCTCCGCGGACCAGAGCAACAACAGACCCAGCGCGTGCTTGCAGGGGAACTTCCGGCTCGGGCAGGAGCACTTGTACGCCGGGCCCGCCAGGTCCACGACCGTGCGGTACGGCTTGCTGCCGCTGCCCTTGCACAATCCCCACACCGAACCGGAAGCGGAACCTCCGATCTGCAACCACGGTCCAGCCCCGCCGAGTCGGCCCCCCGCCTTGCGTGAGGCGTCGTCAGGAGCCAGATCCAGTACCTGTTCCGCTGTCCAGCGGTCCCCCTGATCAGTCATGTGAACCACCGTAGAGACCACCACTGACAATCGCTCTGACCAGCAACGATGCTCACGGCAGGGCCCGTTGTCAGTGGCGTGGTGCACCGTGGACGCAGCAGTCGGGAGCGGCTGCCGAGCTTTGGAGGGGGACCATGACCATGCCCGAGAACGAGCAGCGAGCAGAGGCTCTGCGACCGCACGCCGAAGACGCCTTCGCACACGAACTGAAAGCCCTGGCGGCCGCCGACGACCGGCCCCGCCCGACCCGCTGGAAGCTCTCCCCGTGGGCCGTCGCCACGTATCTGCTCGGCGGCACCCTCGACGACGGCACGGTGATCACGCCCAAGTACGTGGGGCCGCGCCGCATCGTCGAAGTCGCCGTCACCACCCTGGCCACCGACCGCGCCCTGCTCCTGCTGGGGGTCCCCGGCACCGCCAAGACCTGGGTGTCGGAACACCTCGCGGCCGCCGTCAGCGGAGACTCCACCCTCCTCGTCCAGGGCACCGCCGGCACCCCCGAGGAAGCCATCCGGTACGGCTGGAACTACGCCCGGCTGCTCGCCCACGGCCCCAGCCGCGAGGCGCTCGTCCCCAGCCCCGTCATGCGGGCCATGGCCGACGGCATGACCGCCCGCGTCGAGGAGCTCACCCGCATCCCCGCCGACGTCCAGGACACCCTCATCACGGTGCTGTCCGAGAAGACCCTCCCGATACCGGAGCTCGGCGAAGAGGTGCAGGCCGTGCGCGGCTTCAACCTCATCGCCACCGCCAACGACCGTGACCGTGGGGTGAACGAGCTCTCCAGCGCGCTGCGCCGCCGCTTCAACACCGTGGTGCTGCCCCTGCCCGCCACGGCCGACGCGGAGGTCGACATCGTCGCCCGGCGTGTCGACCAGATGGGCCGCGCCCTCGACCTGCCGGCCGCGCCCGAGGGCCTGGAGGAGATCCGCCGCGTCGTCACCGTCTTCCGCGAGCTGCGCGACGGGGTCACCGACGACGGCCGCACGAAGGTGAAGTCGCCCAGCGGCACGCTGTCCACCGCCGAGGCGATCTCCGTCGTCACCGGCGGCCTGGCCCTGGCCGCCCACTTCGGGGACGGCGTGCTGCGCCCCTCCGACGTGGCCGCCGGGATCCTCGGCGCCGTGGTCCGCGACCCGGCGGCCGACAAGGTGGTCTGGCAGGAGTACCTGGAGGCCGTGGTCCGTGAGCGCGACGGCTGGAAGGACTTCTACCGGGCCTGCCGGGAGGTGACCGTATGAGCCCGAGCCCGACGCGGGGCCCGCTGCTGCTGGGCGTACGGCACCACGGGCCCGGCTCGGCCCGCGCCGTCCGGGCGGCCCTGGAGGCGGCCCGGCCCGAGGCGGTGCTGATCGAGGGCCCGCCCGAGGGGGACGCGCTGCTGCCGCTCGCCGCCGAAGAGGGGATGCGGCCGCCCGTCGCGCTCCTGGCGCACGCGGCGGACGATCCGGGTCGGGCCGCGTTCTGGCCGCTGGCCGGGTTCTCACCCGAGTGGGTGGCCATCCGCTGGGCCCAGGAGCACGAGGTCCCGGTCC
>NZ_JBSGZP010000775.1:0-3196 GCF_053611065.1 Streptomyces sp. NPDC054840 | reverse complement strand
CTTCTTGACCTGCGCGTCGACGACGTCCTTCGGGAGCACCGGCTTGCCGCCCATGTTCTGCACCGAGAACGTGGCGAGGGTGTTGCCCTTGCGCACCATGACCACCTGGCCGGCCATCGGCATCTCGGCGTCACCGAAGTCCGCCAGGAAGGAGACGGACTCGTCGCCGGCCGTGACGGCGTCACCCGCGACGACCTTGTTGACCTTGAGGGCCTCGCCGTCCTGCGTCATCGTGTACCCGCCCGCGCAGGCGGTGCCCGCCTTCTTGAAGGCGGCGAACGCCTCCTCGGCGCCCTTGCCGTCGTAGGAGGTCAGGGTCACCGAGGTGCCGGTGGCGCCGGCGAGCATCTCCAAGCCGGCCTTCAGCTTGTCCGCCTCCGAGGCGTTGGGGTCGGCGGCCTTGCCGGAGGTGCCACCGACCTGGGTGCGGGCCACACCGGTGGAGGTGCCCTGGGGCTCCATCGACGCGGCCTGGCCGAGCGGCTTGCACTCGGCCTTGTCGGTGGTGGCCGCGAGGGTCTTGAGCTGGTCCGCGGAGGGCGCCTTGACGACGCTGTCCTTGGGGGCCTCGGCCTGGGTCAGCAGGAGGGACGCCAGCTCGGCGTCCGTCTTGCCCTTGGCCGCGGCGGGAGCGGAGGACGCCCCGGACGGCTTGGCGTCCACCTTGGTGTCGTCCTTCTTGTCTGCGCCGCAGGCGGTGACAAGAAGGGTCAGGGACACCGCGGACGCGGCCAGGACGGTACGACGGACAAGGGCGGTACGCACGAGAAATCTCCCCCATGGAATACGTAAGCGACAGGGCAGCCGGAACCGCGCCCCCGAAGCGGGGCCTGGGCATGACTGCGGTGATCACAATGTACGGGGCGGATGATCACCCCGTGCGTCCGGGCGCCGCACCGCCGCCAATCGTGACCCAGGCGAGACCCCAAGCATTTCCAACCGAAACCACTCGGCGTGCAACCACACCGGATACGGCCCGGCGCCGCCCGGTATCCACCCCCGCGCCCCGTTGCACACGTGACCGACCACACCACCCACAACCGCCCCGCAGCCCCGACAATGGCGGTGTGATCACTTCGCCGCCACGAAGCAACACGCCGGACAACGCAACGGAGCGCACCGGCCGGGACGGGCACCCCCCACGCTCCGGACACCGCCGGGGCCCCGAGGCCTCGCCCTACGTCGACCTCACCCGCGCCGAGTGGAGCGCCCTGCGGGAGCGGACCCCGCTGCCGCTGACCGCCGACGAGGTGGAGCGGCTGCGCGGCCTCGGCGACGTCATCGACCTCGACGAGGTCCGCGACGTGTACCTGCCGCTGTCCCGGCTCCTCAACCTCTACGTGGGCGCCACCAGCAACCTGCGCGGCACCCTCAACACCTTCCTCGGTGACGCGGGCAACGGGCACGGCGCCCAGCAGGGCACCCCCTTCGTCATAGGGGTCGCCGGTTCGGTCGCCGTCGGCAAGTCCACCGTGGCCCGCCTGCTGCAGGCCCTGCTGGCCCGCTGGCCCGAGCACCCGCGCGTGGAGCTCGTCACCACCGACGGCTTCCTGTACCCCATGAAGGAGCTCCAGCGGCGTGGGCTGACCTCCCGCAAGGGTTTCCCGGAGTCCTACGACCGCCGCGCGCTCACCCGTTTCGTCGCCGACATCAAGGCGGGCAAGGACGAGGTCCGGGCCCCGGTCTACTCGCACCTGATCTACGACATCGTCCCCGGCGAGGAACTCGTCGTCCGCCGCCCGGACATCCTCATCGTCGAGGGCCTCAACGTGCTGCAGCCGGCCCTCCCCGGCACGGACGGCCGTACGCGCGTCGCCCTCGCCGACTACTTCGACTTCAGTGTGTACGTGGACGCGCGCCCCGAGGACATCGAGCGCTGGTACCTGAACCGCTTCCGGAAGCTGCGCGCGACCGCGTTCCAGAATCCTTTTTCCTACTTCCGCAAGTACACCCAGGTCTCCGAGGAGGAGGCCATGGAGTACGCGCAGACGATGTGGCGGACGATCAACCGGCCCAACCTGCTGGAGAACGTGGCGCCCACCCGTGGCCGGGCCACCCTCGTCGTCCGTAAGGGACCGGACCACAAGGTGCAGAAGCTGAGCCTGCGCAAGCTCTAGTCGGCAGTCGCTAGGGTGCGGGAATGCTGCATCTGCGGATGATCACCCCGCACCACCTCACCGAGCAGGTGGTGGACCTGGTCGAAAAGACGGTCGGCACCACTCATCTGGTCGTCCTCACGGGCGCCGCCCGCGACCCCGAGGGCGATCTCGTGCTGTGCGACGTCGCCCGCGAGGCGGCCGACGAGCTGCTCCAGGAGATGCGCTCGCTCGGCATCGACCGGACCGGTTCGATCGCCGTGGAGAACATCGACCTGTCCATCTCCACGCGCGCCGACGACGCGGAGCACGAGGCGCCGGGCGAGGCAGCCGACGCGGTGGTCTGGGAACAGCTCGCCGAGTCGACGCACGAGGAGTCCACCCTCACGATCACCTACGCCGCATTCATGATCATCGCCACGATGATCGCGGCCTGCGGTGTGGTCCTGGACAACGCGATCCTGATCGTGGGGGCCATGGCGGTCGGCCCGGAGTTCGGCCCGCTCGCCGGCGTCTGCACCGGCCTGGTGCAGCGCCGTCCGAGGCTCGCCGGGCGTTCGTTCTTCGCGCTGGTGGTCGGCTTCACGGCGGCGATGGTGGCGACGACGGTCTTCAGCCTGATGATGAACGCGCTCGGCCTGTTCCACGAGGGAATGCTCGACGACCCGCGGCCGAACACCAGCTTCATCTGGCAGCCCGACCCGTTCTCCTTCGTCGTGGCGCTGCTCGCCGGCGTGGCCGGCATGCTGTCGCTGACCTCGGCGAAGGCCGGTGCGCTGGTCGGCGTCGCGATCTCCGTCACCACCGTCCCGGCGGGCGCCAACGCCGCGGTGGCGCTCAGCTACGGCGACCTCGGCCAGATGTGGGGCTCGGGCATCCAGCTGGCGCTCAACCTGGGCGGCATCATCCTCGCGGGCACGCTCACCCTCATCTGCTGGAAACTGCTGTGGCGCACCCAGCAGAGCCGGATGATCCGGAAGCCGGGTGCGCCACGGGGGCCGGGCAGCAGGCCGGCCTAGGTCGTCTCTTTCGGATCTTGTCGGTCGGGCCCGCGTTGTCCGGTGCCGTGCATCGCAAGGCGGAGGGGCGCCCGTGTACTG
>NZ_JBSGZP010000774.1:0-3199 GCF_053611065.1 Streptomyces sp. NPDC054840 | reverse complement strand
ATTCTGGACGGTCCGCTTCTCGGGCGACCACGTCCTCCTGGAGCCCGGTTCCACCACGCCCGCAGACGTCGAGGCCGCCCGGTACCGCCTCCGACCTCGCCCTGTTCCTCCGGCGCCGCCTCCCGCCCACCGCCCTGCGTACCGAGGGCGACGCCGCCCTGCTCCCGCACCGGTTCTCACTCGTCCCACCGGTCCGAAGGCCCGGGCCGCCGGGCCCGGCCCGGGCAGGTCCCCGGATGCGGGCCCCCGGGCCGGAAAACTCGCGCGGCCACGTACCATGGCGGCATGTCCTTCCTCCGCCGCCACCGCGCCGCCACACCCGCCGGCCCGGACTTCGACGTCCTGGCCATGGACCCGGGGGACTGGCCGGGCAATCTCGGGGCCGGGCTGCTGCCCGCGCCCGACGGCAGCTGCCAGGGTGTCTTCCTCCGCTACGACCTCTTCGGCGGACGCGGCCCCGCGATGATCATCGGGAACCTCCCGGAGGGCTCCCCGGCCCGGGACCTCACCGACAGCCAGATCCCCTTCGAGGTGGCCCAGCTCCTCGACGCACTGGAGAACGACGAGGACGTCGAGGTCACCGGCGTCGAGGACTGCCCCGTCATGCAGGGCGACAACCTCCTCATCGTCCGCAAGGTCAAGCTGTCGGAGTCCCGCATCTCCTGCGTCCAGTTCGACCGCAGTGACAACGTGCTGGTCACCATCGCCAGCTGGGACCGCCCGATCACCGATGACCTCTACGCCCTCCTGAAGCCGCTTCCCGCCGAGCTCTTCCAGCAGGGCTGACCGTCCGCACCCCTGGGTGCGGGCGTCACGCGTCCGCGATGGCGTTCGCCGCCACGTAGCCGAACGTCATCGCCGGGCCGATCGTCGAGCCGGCGCCCGCGTAGCTGTGGCCCATCACCGCCGCGCTCGCGTTACCGGCCGCGTACAGGCCCGGGATCACCGAACCGTCCGGGCGCAGCGCCCGGGCCCGGGCGTCCGTCACGATGCCGCCCTTCGTACCGAGATCCCCCGGCACGATCTTGAACGCGTAGAACGGCGGGACCCAGACGGGCGCCAGACACGAGTTCGGGTGCACGTTCGGGTCCGTGTAGTAGTGGTCGTACACCGTGTCGCCCCGGTGGAAGTCGGCGTCGTCGCCGCTCCATGCCTGCGCGTTGAACCGGCCCAGCGTCGCCCGCAGCGCCCCCGCCGGGACCCCGATCTGGCCGGCCAGCGCGTCCCAGGTCCACGCCTTCTTCGCCGCGCCCGCCTGGTACCAGGCGTCAGGGAAGGGCAACATCGGCAGGATGTCCTTGAACAGGTACTTGTTGCGGTAGTGCTGATCCACGATCAGCCACGCCGGGATGTGCGAACCGACCGCGCCCCGGTCCCTGTCGTACATCACGTGCACCACATCGCTGTACGGCGCCGCCTCGTTGACGAACCGCGCGCCGTTCGCGTTCACGATCAGCCCGCCCGGCAAGGTCCGTTCGGCGAGGCAGAAGTACGGCTCCCCGGGCAGCGGGATCGACGGCCCCCACCATGCGTCCTCCATCAGCGCCAGCGAGGCCCCGGCGCGCTGACCCGCCCGGATCCCGTCACCCGTGTTCTCCTTCGCGCCCACCGACCACTGGGTGCCGATGGGCTGCTGCTGGTACTGCGCCCGCATCGCCGCGTTGTGCTCGAAGCCGCCCGAGCCGATGACCACCCCGCGCCGGGCCCGTACGGTTCCCCGTACGCCTCCCTGCTCCACCACCACGCCGGTGACCGCGCCGCCCTCCTGGACCAGGTCCACCAGCGGGCTGTTCAGCCACACCGGAACCCCGGCCCGCTGCAGCCCGGCGCGCAGCCCGGCCGCCAGGGCCTGGCCCATCGTCAGCGGCTTCTCGCCGCGCAGCGCCGCCTTCGTACCGCGCGCCAGGCACTCGGTCGACACGGCGAGACCCTTGGCGCTCACCGCCGCCAGGTTCAGCCACTTGTAGTCCTGGCTGAAGACCACCATCCCGGCCGGGACGGGCATGTACGCCGGGTTCAGGCGCGCCAGTTCGGCACCCAGGATGTTCCCGTCGATCTGGTCCGGCTCGATGGAGCGGCCGTTCGGCAGCCCGCCCGGCAGATCGGGGTAGTAGTCGCTGTAGCCCTCCATGAAACGGAACCTCAGCGGGCTGTTGGCCATGACGAAGTCCAGCATCCGCGGCCCGTTGGCGAGGAACGCGGCCTGCCGGTCGGCCGGCACCTCGGACCCGACGACGGCCGCGAGGTACGTCGCCGCCTTCTGCGGGGTGTCCGGCACCCCCGCGCCCAGGATCACCGCATTGTTGGGCAGCCAGATACCGGCTCCGGACCGGGCGGCGGAACCGCCGAAGGTCGGAGCCTTCTCCACCACCAGCACGCTCAGCCCCCCCCCGGGCGGCAGTGAGCGCGGCGGTCATCCCGGCCGCACCTGACCCGACCACGACGACGTCGTACTCGCCGAGCGGCGGCCCGTCCTGGGCGCCGTCGGCCCGGGCGGTGGCGGACGGCAGCACGGTGGCGGCGAGCACCCCGGCCCCCGTACCGGCGAGGACCGCGCGTCTGGAGGGGAGGGCGGCGGGGGTGGTGCGTGAAGCGCTTGCGGACATGGGCAGGCTCCAGCGGTGTGGGGAGGAGGGGAAGTGCCTCCAGCATTTCTGATGCTGAGTCAGAGAAGGTGTTCGGGGGATCATGTGATGTCAAGGCATCCGGCGCCCGCACCTGAGACCGGCCGTCAGCCCTGCGCCCGCGTCCGCGCGTCCAGATCCCTCACCTGCCGCTTGAGGGCCACCGTGCGGTAGCTCTCCTCCACCCACTCGCACAGCACCGGCGTGGAGGGTGCCCCCTTCTCCGCCAGCGGGACGGACACCCAGCCCGAGCGGCCCAGGCCGTATCCGGTGGGCTCCGCTCCCGGCGCAGCCATCGCGTGCCCGTGCAGCGCCTCGTCCTTGAGCTTGACGGACAGGCCGGGCTGCTGCGGACCGTCGGTGTTGCCCAGGAAGACGAAGATCTTCTTGTTCACCTTCACCACGCAGTCCTCGGGACCCCACGGATGGTCCTCCACGGCCTCCGGAAGGCCGAGGGCGAACTCCCGCACGGCCTCCCACTTGCGCACTCCGGACTTCATCAGCGCCTCCCGTCGATCGTCTCCCCACGCTAACGGAGCCGGGCCGGGCGTTCCCGTACCTGTGTATCCGTGAAC
>NZ_JBSGZP010000773.1:0-3205 GCF_053611065.1 Streptomyces sp. NPDC054840 | reverse complement strand
GGCCAGGGCGGCCTCCTCGACGAGGAGGCCCAGGCGCTCGTAGCGGTGCCGGCGCTTGTTGAAGCGGACGACGACGGCGCAGAGCGAGCTGGCCTCGCGCGAGCGGCGGGTGAGCGCCGTGTCCCCCCGCGGGAGATAGACGAGATGGCCGAGATCCGTACAGTCCAGGCAGCGGGGCACGCCGGACTCGCGGACGAGGTGCCGCAGCGGGCCCTGCCGGCAGTCGGCGCAGTGGATCTGCTTCAGCGACTCAAAAACCACCAGGCTCATAGACGTGTGATACCGCTGTATGACCCTCATATCACCTGGTGAAGAAGGCATGTTGATGTTTCGACGACTGTTCCTGGATGCCCCGTCGCCCTTTTACCTTGGGGCGATGGACCGCAGGAGCTGCACCGAGGAGGGGCACATGGGTGGGCGGCAGACGACCACGGCACGGCCGGGCGGTGCATGCGTCGCCACGTTCCCGACCGGCCGGAACATAGTCATCCCGCCGGGCGGCTGCACCGGCTGGCACTTCCACCGGGTCAGGCTGGACGCGGTGGTTCTGGCAGGGACCCTCACCCGGGTCCTGCACGACCGCACCGTCGAGGTGCACACGGCCGGGACCACCTTCGTGGAACCCGCGGGCACAGGGCACATCCACCTGGGCCACAACCTCGGCACCGAGCCGGTCGTGCTCCACGTGACCCCCGCGCTCCCGGAGGGGACGCCCTTCGCGATACCCACGCCGGCTCCGGCCGGCGTCACGCAGGCGGTCTGCGGGCAGCACGCCCGCTGAACCCGATCCCGGGCCGTCCCTCGTCCGGCGGTGCTCACACCAGTCGGCGTATCTCCCCGCGGACCCGGTAGAAGCCGCCCGAGGCCGCGTGCAGCCCGTCCACCACGTACCGGGCACCCGCCTCCCGTATCCCGCGCGGGAACTGCACGTTCCACGAGGGTTCGAAGCCGCCCGACACCACCTGCACCCGCATCCGGCCGCCCTGCTGGACGCACTCCACCACCACGCCGGCCGCCGGGTCCGCGGTCACCGCCGCCATCGAGACCGTGGCCACCGCCGAGGCCGACGCGGCCGGTATGAACACCGGGAGCGCAGCCGCCGACTTCACGTCCATCGGTGCGGGGACCGAGCCCTGCTGGGCCGCCGCGATCGCCTGCTCGGTCGCATCCACACAGACCAGCGACCCGTCCGTGGTGACGAGGTACAGCCGCTCGTCCAGGTACTGCATGGACAGTGCCGACCCGCCGCCCGTCCCCAGCTTCCACAGCCGTCGGCCGTCGGCGTCGAAGCAGTAGACCGAGGAGGAGGAGTCGCCGGCGAACACGTGCCGCCCGTCGGGCGAGGTCGCGCACGAGTACACCGCCGCGTCGCACGCGTAAGAGGCCTCCACCGCCCCCGAGGCCTTCGAGAGCCGCTGCACGGTGTTGCGGACCGTGCCCGCGTACACCGCGTGGTCCTCCTGCCAGCCGAACAGCACCCCGCCGGGCGTCTTGGTGTGCCACAACTGCCCGGTGCCGTCGGCCGCGTACGCCGTCACACCGCCGCTGTGCCCGTGGAAGACCGCCCGCTCGTCCGCCCGGACCATCCACGCCCCGTTGCCGCCGGACTTCCGTGACCACTGGTGCTCGTCCTCGTGGTCGATGACGGTCAGGCCGCCGTTCGCGTCGGAGACGTTCAGCACGCCCTCGTGGATGTCGAGCCAGTAGATGTCCACGTCCGCGGCGATCGCGTAGGCCCCGAACGGCACCTTCGACGACAGGTCGTACACCGTGCCGTCGTCACAGCCCGCGTATATCCAGAACTCATCCGCCACCAGGCACTTCACCCCGTCCGGAAGCGAATACCGGGCCAGCACCTCGCCGCCGTGGCTCAGCGTGTAGACATCGCCCGCCTGGTTGCCGACCCAGCAGCGGTCCTCGTCCACATGGATGCCGAAGGCCGACGAACCGGTCCGGAAGCGCCACAGCACCGGGGCCACCGCACGCGCCGTCGACGGCGCCGAGGTCACCTGGCGGCGGGTCACCGACCGGGCGGCGCGCTGCCCGCGCACCGCTGGGGCGTACCCCTTGCGCACCTTCTCCCCGATCTTCTTCGCGGCGGCCGCACGTGCCTTCTCGGTGCTCGGGAACGCGGAGGTCTGCAGCTGGCCCTCAGCGCCGATGCGCCCGTACCGCACGGACACGGCCGTGCCGTCGACGGTCACCTCGTAGAACTTGTGCGCCGCGCCGTCGTCCTGCGACAACTCCAGATACGTCGTCTCCCGAGCCATGACAAACCCCTCCCCAAAGGCAGCGCCGCCGGCTCCCTTTCGGCCGGTGATCCCTCGTGAAAAACGCTAAGGCCCACCACTGACAATGGGCCCGTGCAGTGGGAAGCGATCACCTGGCAGCGGATGGCCGAGCGGCTCGCCGGTCACCTCGACAATCCTGACAACGACCCCGGCGTCGACCACGACGACGAGCCCGACCGCGTGCCCGACCACCCGCCTGGGCAGGCCACTTGGCAGCGGGTGGGCATCGACGGTGCCCCCGCCGCCGAGACCGGCGTGCTCGCCGGTGAACTGGCCGAAGCGCTGCGGCAGCGCGGACGCCCGGCCCTGGTGGTGCCGACCGGCGGATTCCTGCGGCCGGCCTCCCTCCGCTTCGAGTTCGGCCGGCAGGACGTGGACTCCTACCTCGGCGGCTGGTACGACACTGCCGCGCTCTGGCGAGAGGTCTTCGGCCCCACCGACCCCGGCGGCACCGGCCGGGTGCTGCCGGACCTCTGGGACCCGGTGACCGACCGGGCGACCCGCAGTCCGTACGTCGAACTCCCGCCCGGCGGCGTGCTGCTCGTACACGGCCCGTTGCTGCTGGGGCACTGGTTCCCCTTCGATCTGAGCGTCCACATCCGGCTCTCCGCCGCCGCGCTCGCCCGCCGCACCGAGGAGTCCGCGCGCTGGACGCTGCCCGCATTCGCTCGCTACGAGGCCGACACCGCCCCGGCGTCGGCCGCCGACGCGGTGGTCCGGGCCGACGACCCCCGCCACCCCGCGTGGAGCGGCATCCGGAGCCGCTGACGGGGCCGGGCCGACCCCATCGGTACGACGCCTCCTACGGCCGGCCGCCCTGCCGGGTCACCGCCAGGGCGGCGGCCCGGCACCCGGCCCGGGCGGCCTCCGCCGGGTCCGCGCCCTCCAGCCGGGCGGCGAGGAAGCCCCCGGTG
>NZ_JBSGZP010000772.1:0-3227 GCF_053611065.1 Streptomyces sp. NPDC054840 | reverse complement strand
CCCCGCCCGGCCCGTCCTCCCGTTCATCCCGTTCATCCCGCCGGGCGCGGGTCAGGGCTTGATCATGACCTTGAGCGCGCTGCGGTCGTCCATCGCCCGGTAGCCGTCCGGGACCTCGTCCAGGGACACGACCCGGTCGAAGACGGGCGCCGGGTCGATCACGCCGCTGAGCACGTCCTTCAGCAGCTCGGGAAGGTAGGCGCGGACCGGGGCCACGCCACCGCGCAGGGTGATGTTGCGGTCGAACATGACGCCGAGGTCGAGGCCGGTGCCGCTGCCGTGCGGGACGCCGACGTAGCCGACGGCCCCGCCGTCGCGGGTGATGTTCACGGCGGTGCGCATGGACTGCTCGGTGCCGACCGCCTCGATGACCGCGTGCGCGCCCCGGCCGCCGAGGAGCTCGCGGACGGCCGCCTCGGCGGCCTCGCCGCGCTCGGCGACGACGTCGGTGGCCCCGAAGAGCTTGGCGATGTCCGTACGTACGGTGTGGCGGCCCAGGGCGATGATCCGCTCCGCGCCCAGGCGCTTGGCGGCGAGGACACCGCACAGGCCGACCGCGCCGTCGCCGACGACGGCGACCGTGGAGCCCTCGCGCACGCCGGCGCCCAGCGCCGCGTGGTGGCCGGTGCCCATGACGTCGGACAGCGCCAGCAGCCCGGTCAGCAGGTGGTCGTCGGAGACGGCCTCGGCGGGCAGCTTCACCAGGGTGCCGTCGGCGTGCGGAACGCGGACGGCCTCGCCCTGGCCTCCGTCGTGGCCGACCGAGCCCCAGAAGCCGCCGTGCTCGCAGGAGGTGAAGAGGCCCTCGGCGCAGTACTCGCAGGTGCCGTCCGACCACATGAAGGGCGCGACGACGAGGTCGCCGGCGCGCAGGTCGGACACGGCGGAGCCGGTCTCCTCGACGATGCCCAGGAACTCGTGGCCGATGCGTTGGCCGGGCTGCCGCTGGGCCTCTCCGCGGTAGGCCCACAGGTCGCTGCCGCAGATACAGGCACGCAGGACGCGGACGACGGCGTCCTCGGGGCGCTGGATCGCAGCGTCGGGCACCTCCTCCACGCGTATGTCGTGCGGGGCGTGGATGACGGTGGCGCGCATGGTGGTGCAGTCCTCCGGATGGGGATCGTTCAGTCTTGTACGACTGTGGAACCGTCCTACCGTACGCCTGCTTCCCGAGTGGTAGCGCCAGTGGCCAGGAGGTACTGGGCGGCCAGGTAGGTGGCCATGATCCAGAAGTCCGGGCGGGGCAGCTGGGGCCATTCGGCGACACCGGTGGCGATGAGGGTGTCCGAGAGCAGGAACAGCGCGCCGCCGATGCCGGCCCGCAGGCCGAGCGCACCGGAGCGGAACGCCATGGCGGTGAGCAGGAGGCTGTAGCCGGCCACCGGCATCCGCAGGTCGGCCGGGAGATCGGACCACAGCAGGGCGACGGTGCCGAGGAGCGCGAGCGCGTACGCGCCCGCGAGGAGCGCGTTCGCGGGCCGCTTGCCGAACAGGACGAGGTAGCAGACGTGCCCGACGGCGAAGGAGCCCATGCCGACGAGGAAGGCGAGGTCGGCGTCGAAGAGCAGGGCCAGGTCCCCGCCCCAGCCGAAGAGCAGGGCGGCCGACAGCAGGCGGGGCGCGCCGCGGGTGGCCATGTGGGTCACGAGCAGCGGCATCAGCAGCGGCTTGGCGATGACGTGCCCGAGGTGCCAGCCGGCCAGCAACGAGCCGAGGTCGACGGCGGCGGCCAGGGCGAAGGCCACGAGGGCGATGCGGCCGAGGCGCGGCCGGCCGGTGGGCGCCCGGTCGATCGCCCAGGCGGGGGCGGGCCGGCCGGGGGACTCGGCGATGCCGTCTGCTGTGCCGTCCGCGACGCCGTCTGCGGTACTCACGCGGTGGTCTCCCGCACGGAGGGCCGGGTCTCGGCGGCACCCGCGCCGGGGACGGCGGTACGGGCGGAGGCGGGGGTCGTGGAGTTCGCCGTGGCCGTGGGGGTCGCCGTCGTGGCCGTGGAGGTTGCCGTCGTGGCCGTGGAGGTTGCGGCAGCCGTGGGGGGCGCTGCAGCCGTGGGGGGCGCCGTCGTGGCCGTCGTGGCCGTCGTGGCCGCCGTGGCCGCCGTCGTCGGGGCGGCCGTGGCCACAGGGGGCGCGGGGGCGGCGGCGGCTTCGGTGCTCTGCCCGGCGGATGCCGGTTGCCAGCCGGGGCCGCGGAAGATCCGGCCGGCGCGCTCGCCCCAGCTCCCGGCGGCGCGCACGTCGCGGGCGATGGCGGCGTATTCATGGGTGGCCACGCGCAGCGGGTTGTGGGTGCCGATGTTCTTGGTCAGCCCGTAGACGGGCTTGTCCGTCTCCCCCACCCAGGAACCGAACATCCGGTCCCAGACGATCAGGATGCCGCCGAAGTTGCGGTCCAGGTAGCCGCCCTGCGAAGCGTGGTGGACGCGGTGGTGGGAGGGGGTGTTGAAGACGTACTCGTAGGGCCGCGGCAGCTTCCCGATGCGCTCGGTGTGGACCCAGAACTGGTAAAGGAGGTTGATCCCGTAGCAGAACGGAATCGCCGCCGGGTGGACGCCGAGGGCCACCATGGGCAGGTAGAACCACCAGGTGGTGGCGCTGGTCCACGGCTGGCGCAGGGCGGTGGTGAGGTTGAACCGCCGACTGCTGTGATGGACCACGTGGCAGGCCCACAGGATGCGGATCACGTGGTGGAGGCGGTGCTGCCAGTAGTAGAGGAAGTCCTGCGCGAGCAGCATCAGCAGGGCGGTCCACCACAGGAACGGCACGCGTAGCGGGGTCAGTTCGTAGACCGCGGTGAAGACGGCGACGACCGGGATCTTCCAGAGCAGATCGAAGCCGATACTGCCGACCCCCATGGTGACGCTCGTGACGGCGTCCTTGGTGTCGTAGCCGGCGGCGTCGTCGTCGGGATGGAGCCGGTAGCTCACCACCTCGATGACGGTGAGCAGCACAAAGGCAGGTATGGACCACAGCACGACATCGGGCAGGTTCGGCATGTCCCGCACCATAGAGGCGCTCTCGGGGGTGCCGCTAGAGGTTGTTACCGATCGGTATCCATCGGGTTACCGGCGGTTCGCGAGATGATGTCCGGCCCTGCCGGGCTCCGGGGTCCGCGCGGAGGTGGAACCGGTCCGGCGGACGGGCTGGGGCGAGCCGGCGCAGGCCCATCCGCTGCCGCCGCAATCCGTGGGGCGGGCCGGGGAACCGGCCAGGGCCGGCGAGCTGGTC
>NZ_JBSGZP010000771.1:0-3229 GCF_053611065.1 Streptomyces sp. NPDC054840 | reverse complement strand
ACCCAACACGCCGACAACGCGGCCGTGCGCAGGCGCCGCCCCGCGGCGGCGCCGGTATCGGACATCAGGTCCGCGCCGGCCCCGCGTCCCGCCGGGCCCGGTCCGCCGCGGCGGAAGACGAGGGGTACCGGCCGCGGTCACCCGGTTCTGTGCCGCGCCGGCACCGCCTCACGCGACCGGAGCACCACGCGACAGGAACACCCGGCAGTCCCGTGCGCTCGGCTGCCCGTGCCCGCCGGGACATCCACGCCGGCGTGCCCCCTCTGAGCTTCCCCCGGAGTCCCCCCCGCCCCCGTAGGACAGCCGAGGCCAAGGCCGGGGGCCGCCGTCCTGCGGCGACGCCGGACGGAGAAACCCGCCGGACGAGCCACCGCCGCGCATGAGAAGTCGGTGTGAGTTGAGACAGCAGGACCCCGGACCCTTGCATGAAACGTAAACAAAAGGAAACGTATCGCTGAACAAGGCATCCACCACGCTCCCGACGCGCCACTCCTGCTCAGGGGCACTCAGAGAACCGGCAGCCGCTCATCAGCGCCGCACACCGAGGACGTACATGCAGGGAATACGCAGGCTTCCCCTTCCGGCCGGGCTGCGCAGACTCGCCCGGACAGTACGTCGCCGCGGCGGCATCCCGCCCCAACCGCGCCCCGCCGGACCGGAGCGCGACCGGCCCGCGCGGCGCAGCCGGGCCGCCGACCGCGAGGAGGAACTGCTGGCGACCGTGCCGGGCCTGGTCCGCCACCGAGGCCGGCTCGCCGTCGTACGGGACGACCTGCTGCCCGCCGAGGCCCGCGACGCCAACCTCCGGTCGCTCGCCGAGGCCCTGGAAGCCGCCGCCGTCCCCTACGGGCTCGTCCCCGACGGCCGGCTCACCCACCGGGTGGCCATCGCCCCGGGCGACCGGGCCGCCGCGCTGAAGGCCTGCGCCGCGGCCTTCGCAGGGCTGCCCCTCTACGCCCGCCTCATCACCGCCGGCGGCGAGGCCGGGGACGTACCGGCAGACGTACTGGCGGAGGACCTCCCGGCAGCGGTCGACGCCGCCGAGGCCGTCCCGGTCCCCGGTGACGGCGACCGGAAGGCCGGTGGGCCCCCGCAGCCCGCCCGCGTCGGGGCCGTACGCCTGCACCACCCGGTCGTCACCTCCGGCCGGACCCTGACCTACGGCCCCGAGACCGGCTGCGACCTGGAGTTCTGGGAGGCCCCCGACTCCGGCGAGGGCGCCCTCGCCACGCTGCGCGAGACCCCGTACGGCTGGTGGGTTCCCTCCCTGACGGCCTCCGCCACCCACCGGGTCGGCGACCGGGACTACCCCGTCGTCGACTGCTTCTCCGGCCGCTTCCCGGACGACATAGATTTCCCCGTCGACGCCGTGATCACCTGGGTGGACGCCGCCGACCCCGCCTGGCGCCGCCGCAGGGACCGAGCCGCACAGGCCGCGGCCTGCGGCAGCGGCCGCCGCACGGGGATCGACCTCGCGGACAACCGCTACCGCGACCGCGGCGAGCTCCGCTACTGTCTGCGCTCCATCGCCGCCTACGCACCCTGGATCCGGCACGTCTTCCTCGTCACCGACGACCAGGCCCCCGACTGGCTCGACACCCCTCATCCCCGTGTCACCGTCGTCGACCACCGCGAGCTCCTGACGGACCCCGACGCCCCCGAGGTGTTCAACTCCCACGCCATCGAGAGCCGGCTGCACCGCATCCCCGGCCTGGCCGAGCACTTCATCTACTTCAACGACGACATCCTCCTCGGCCGCCCCCAGCGCCCGCAGGACTACTTCCTGCCCTCCGGACTGCCCAAGGTCTTCCACGACTGGCGTGCCGTCGACCCCGGCAGCCGGGCCGGTGACGACGTCTTCACCTCATCGCAGAAGGTCACCCGGCAGGCCGTCGAGGAGGCTGTCGGCCGCACCTATCCGCACATCCTCGCCCACACCCCCTACCCCCTCACCCGCTCCCTCTTCACCCGCGTCGAGGAGCTGTTGCCCGGTCGGCTCGCCGCCACCGCCCGCTCGGTCTTCCGCAGCACCGACGACCTCGCCCCCGTCACCCTCGCCTCCCACCTCGCGCTCGCGCAGGGCCACGCGGTCGAGGGCCACCTCGTGCACACCTACGTCAGCACCGCGCGCCACGACGTGACCGAGAAGCTGCCACCGCTGGCCGCCGAGCGCGGCCACGACGCCTTCTGTCTCGCCGACGACGAGGAGGCACCCACCGAGGCCGGAGACCAGGCCGGACTGACCGCGACGCAGCAGCACAACATCGTCGCCGCCTTCCTGGAGGCCTACTTCCCGGTGCCCTCCCCGTTCGAGCAGCCGCAGCCGCAGCCGCAGCCGCAGCCGCAGCCGCAGCCGCAGCAGCCGGTGCCGGTGTCAGGGCGCGACCGTGCGCGCACAGGCTCCTGACGAACCCCGCGAACGCCTCCGGAGGCACCGTGCAGGCGGTCCCGCGCAGGGCCGCCCGGTGACAGCCCGCGCTCACGCCACCAGGTGCAGCGACGTTCCCGCGATGCCCAGCCGTACGCTCTGGCCCCAGGTCAGCTCCAGGGCGTCGGTCTCCATCCCGTCGCCGAAGACCACGATCCTGTCCGACTCCACGGTCAGCCGCAGCCCCTGTCCCCGCCCCAGCTCACCGGCGACCCTCGATGTTCCGGTCGTGGGCGAGGGCCAGGCCTCGCGCACGAACCACAGGAGCCGTCCCTCGCACGGCGCGGGCAGCCCGGCGGTGCTGCCGCGTTCCAGCCACAGGGAGCGCAGCCAGCCGGTGGCGCCCGTGCCGGTGCCCACCAGCACCCCGGAGGATGCCTGGGCCTCGCCCGGGTCCTTCTCGCCGTCGGGGCCCAGGCGGTAGCGGGCCGTCTGGTGGCCGGGCGGGCCCAGGTAGATCTCGTTCAGCGCCCGAAGGCGCTGGCCGTCGTCGGCGACGGCCTCGACCATGGTCAGCTCCTCCGCCGGGCCCCCGGGGGCGGTCGCGGCACGCAGCAGGGCGGCTGCGTCGGCGCAGCGGTGACGGACCAGGACCCCAGGGTTTCGCCCCGGGTCGGCGTCGATGCCCACCACCGGCTGCCCGCGGAGATACTTCGCGGTGTTGGCGACCAGGCCGTCCTGGCCGACCACGACCACCACGTCCTCCGGGGCGAACAGGAAGCGGTCCAGGTCCGCCCGCTCCACCCGGGAGCTGCGCCAGGTCAGCGGCACCGCCGCCGCCACGTCCCGCAGCGCCTGGCG
>NZ_JBSGZP010000770.1:0-3234 GCF_053611065.1 Streptomyces sp. NPDC054840 | reverse complement strand
GGGAACTTCTTGGCAGGCAAGGTCGTCGCCGTCACCGGCGCCGGCCGGGGCATCGGGCGGGCCGTGGCACTCGCCGCGGCCGCCGAGGGCGCCAAGGTCGTCGTCAACGACTACGGGGTCGGGATCGAGGGCGCGGAGCCCACCAGCGAGATCGCCGAGGCCGTGGTGAAGGAGATCACCGCCCTCGACGGGGAGGCCGTCGCCGTCGCCGACGACATCTCCACGATGGCGGGCGGCCAGCGCCTCGTCGACACCGCGCTCGCGCGGTACGGCCGTATCGACGGGGTCGTGTGCGTGGCCGGCATCCTGCGCGAACGGATGCTGTTCAACATGTCCGAAGAGGAGTGGGACCCGGTCATCGCCACCCACCTCAAGGGCACCTTCACCGTCTTCCGTGCCGCCTCCGCCGTCATGCGCAGGCAGGGCACGGGGACCCTGATCGGCTTCACCAGCGGCAACCACCAGGGTTCCGTCGCCCAGGCCAACTACAGCGCCGCCAAGGGCGGGATCATCTCCCTCGTCCGCTCGGCCGCGCTGGGCCTGGCCAAGTACGGGGTCACGGCCAACGCCGTCGCACCCGTCGCCCGCACCCGCATGTCCGCCAACGTCCCCATGGAGCTCAAGGAGATCGGCGACCCCGAGGACGTGGCGGCGCTGGTCACCTACCTGCTCAGCGACCGGGCCAGGGCCGAGGACATCACCGGGCAGGTCTACACGATCGCCGGCCCGAAGATCGCCGTCTGGGCCCAGCCGCGCGAGCTGCGCGCCGGATACGCCGAGGGCTCCTGGACGCCGGAGAAGATCGCCGACTTCCTGCCGGGCACGGTGGGCACCGACCCGATGCCGATGCTGGCGCAGCTGGAGGCCATGGCCAAGGCGGCGGCCGCCAAGGACCGCCCCAACGCGTAGGACCGACCGGACAGGACCAGGGGGAGCGGCGTGGACTTCAGCTTCGGGGCCGAGGACGAGGAGCTGCGCGGGCGCGCCCGGGCGTGGCTGTCGGAGCATCTCGTGGGCCCGTACGGCCGGGCCGTCGGTCTCGGCGGGCCGGGCAGCGAGCACGAAGGCGCCGGGATCCGGCGGGCGTGGGAGCGCGAGCTCGGCCGGGACGGCTGGATCGGGCAGGGCTGGGAGGCCGACGGGTGGGGCAACCGGCGGCTGTCCCTGACCGGCCAGGTGGTGTGGGCCGAGGAGTACGCGGCCCTGCGCGCGCCCGGCCGGGTCGGCCACATCGGCGAGAACCTCCTCGCCCCGACACTCATCGCCTACGGGTCGCCCGAGCAGCAAGGCCGCTTCCTGCCCGGCATCGCGCGGGGCGAGGAACTGTGGTGCCAGGGCTACAGCGAGCCGGGCGCCGGGTCCGACCTCGCCGGGATCCGGACGGCCGCGGTACGGGACACGGCCGACGGGCTGTACCGGGTGACCGGCCAGAAGATCTGGACCTCGCTCGCCCACGACGCCGACTGGTGCTTCGTCCTGGCCCGCACCGAGCCCGGCTCACGCCGCCACCGGGGGCTGTCGTTCCTGCTCGTCCGCATGGACCAGCCCGGCCGCGTCGAGGTCCGGCCGATCCGGCAGATGTCCGGCACGAGCGAGTTCAACGAGGTGTTCTTCGACGGGGCGGTCGCGGCGGAGATCGTCGGCGCCGAGGGTGACGGCTGGACCGTGGCCATGGGTCTGCTCGCCCTGGAGCGGGGGGTCTCGACCCTGGTCCAGCAGATCGGGTTCGCGGCGGAACTGGAGCGCGTACTGGCGTCGTACGCGGCGCGGGCCGCCTCGGGCGCCGGGGACCCGGTCCTGCGGGAGCGCCTCGTCCGCCAGTGGGCCGAGCTGCGCACGATGCGGTGGAACGCGCTGCGTACCCTCGGCGCCCCGGGGGACGCGGGCGCCGCGGGGGACGCGGCCGACGTGGGCGCGCCCAGCGTGGCCAAGCTGCTGTGGGGCGGCTGGCACCGGCGGCTCGGGGAGCTGGCGGTGGAGGTCCGCGGCGCGGCGGCCACCGCCGGGCCGGCGGGCTGGGCGCCCGGGGTCCCGTACGAACGCGGACTCGACGAGGAGCAGCGCCTGTTCCTGTTCACCCGTGCCGACACCATCTACGGCGGCTCGGACGAGATCCAGCGGAACATCATCGCCGAGCGCGTGCTCGGCCTGCCTAAGGAGCCCAGGTGAGAGGCGTCGTGTTCGACGGCAAGCAGGCCCAGGTGGTCGACGACCTGGAAATCCGGGACCCGGGGCCGGGGGAGGTGCTGGTCGCGATCGGGGCGGCCGGGCTGTGCCACAGCGACCTGTCGGTGATCGACGGGACGATCCCCTTCCCGCCACCGGTGGTGCTCGGGCACGAGGGCGCGGGGATCGTGGAAGCGGTGGGCCCGGGCGTCACCCATGTGGAGCCCGGCGATCACGTGGCGCTGTCCACCCTGGCCAACTGCGGGGCATGCGCGGACTGCGACCGGGGCCGGCCCACGATGTGCCGCAAGGCGATCGGGATGCCGGGGCAGCCGTTCTCGCGGGGCGGGAAGCCGCTGTTCCAGTTCGCCTCCAACTCCGCCTTCGCGGAACGCACGATCGTCAAGGCCGTACAGGCCGTGAAGATCCCGGCCGACATCCCGCCGGCCTCGGCGGCGCTCATCGGCTGCGGGGTGCTGACGGGCGTGGGGGCGGTACTGAACCGGGCGCGTGTGGACCGGGGCGAGACGGTGGTCGTCATCGGCACCGGCGGCATCGGGCTGAACGTCCTGCAGGGGGCCCGGATCGCGGGTGCCACGACGATCGTGGCGGTGGACGCGAACCCGGCGAAGGAGACGGTGGCCCGGCAGTTCGGCGCCACGCACTTCGTCGACGCGTCCGCCGTCCCCGACGCGTCGGAGGCGGTCCGCGAGATCCTGCCGACCGGCGCCGATCACGCCTTCGAGTGCGTGGGCGACGTCAAGCTGATCCGTCAGGCGATCGACCTCCTCGACCGGCACGGGCAGGCGATCCTGCTCGGCGTGCCGGGCTTCCGGGAGGAGGCGTCGTTCCTCGTGTCGTCCATGTACCTGGACAAGACGATCATGGGCTGCCGGTACGGGTCCTCGCGCCCGCAGCGCGACATCGCGCTCTACGCCGAGCTCTACCGGCAGGGCAGGCTGCTGCTCGACGAGCTGGTGACGGAGGTCTATCCGGTCGAGGACTTCGCGAAGGCGGTGGACGACGCCCGTCACGGGCGGGTGGCGCGCGGGGTGCTCACTTTCTGAC
>NZ_JBSGZP010000769.1:0-3235 GCF_053611065.1 Streptomyces sp. NPDC054840 | reverse complement strand
GCTCCAGGTCGTGATCCGTTCCTGGAGCCGAACCGGGTGCCGGGCGGTGGGGACCGGTGGCCCGCCGGCCCGGTGGCCTCTAAGGACGCAGTGCGCGCAGCAGCAGGTCGGCGAGGTGATCGGCGACCTGCTGCGGCGTGAGCGGGCCGTCCGCCCGGTACCAGGTGGACAGGTGGTGGACGGAGCCGAAGTGGTAGTCCACCACCAGGTCGGCGGGGGTGGCGTCGGAGAACACCCCCGTACGCTGCCCCTCCTCGACCAGGGCGCGGAAGCGCTCGTGGTAGCGCCGGCGCTCCGCCCGTACCTGCTTGGACTTCTCCGGGCTGAGCTGGTGCATCGACCGGAAGAAGATCATGGCGTCGTCGAGGTTCTCGATGGTCGTGACGACCACGTCGGCGGCCGCGGCGCGCAGCCGTTCCTCGACGGGCGCGTCGGAATCGGCCACCGCGTCCAGGCGCTGCTGCTGGAGCCGCAGCATCCGCGCGTACACCTCGTGCAGCAGATCGTCCTTGGATCCGAAGTAGTGGTAGAGCGCGCCCTTCGTGACACCGGCCGCCTCGACGATCTCCTGGACCGAGGTGCGGTCGTAGCCGCGCTCGGCGAACAGCCGGGTGGCGACGGCCAGCAGCCGCTGCGGTACCGGGGCCTCGTGCGTGCCTGCGGGTTCCGTGGTCCGTGCCGCCATGGCGCTGACCTTCCCTTCCTCGTTCCTGCCTGGTCACTGCGACCGGCTGTACGACCGTCCGACTGTTTTCAGCCGCGGTCGCGCAGTTCCCGTCGCAGGATCTTGCCACTGGTCGTCTTCGGAAGAACAGGCAGGATCTCCACCTGGCGCGGGTATTTGTACGCGGCGATGCGCTCGGCGCAGTGGGCGGCGAGCTCCGCCGGCTCCACCGAGGTGCCGGGACGCAGGCTCACGTACGCCTTCACGCTCTCCCCCCGGTACTCGTCGGGGACGCCGACCACTGCGGCCTCGCGGACGGCGGGGTGCGTGTAGAGCACGTCCTCGACCTCCCGCGGCCAGACCTTGAAGCCGGAGGCGTTGATCATGTCCTTCTTGCGGTCGACGACGTAGAGCCAGCCGTCGGGGTCCATGAACCCGACGTCGCCGGTGCGCAGTTCGCCGCCGGGGAAGGCCTGGGCGGACTCCGCGGGCAGACCCCAGTAGCCGGGCACCACCTGGGGGCCGCGGACGGCTATCTCGCCCGTCTCGCCGAAGGGGACCTCGGCGCCCTGCTCGTCGAGGATGCGGACCACGGTGTCGGCGCCGGGCAGGCCCACGGAGAGGGTGCCGGAGGCGGGGTCGACGGGGGCTTCGAGGTGTACGGGCACGCTGGCGCAGGGGGCGGTGCACTCGGTGAGGCCGTAGCCGTTGCGGAGGTAGAAGCCGAAGGCGGTGCGCAGGCGCTCGACGAGCGCGGGCGGGAGCGGGGCGCCGCCGGAGGAGATCACCTGGAACGAGGCGAAGTGGTCCGGGGTGACCCCGGGGTGGGCGGCGAGGGCCATGAAGGCGGTGGCCGGGCCGACGGTGTAGGCCGGGCGGTGTTCGAGGAAGGCGTCGAGGACGGCGCCGGCGTCGAAGCGGTGGGCGAGCACCAGGGTGCCGGCGTTGGCGAAGCAGGCGGCGAGCTCGCAGACCATGCCGGTGATGTGGAAGAGGGGTGCGAGGGCGAAGTAGGTGGCGCCCTCGGGGAGAGGGTGGGCGGTCACCTGCCGGACGGCGTTGTAGGTGAGCGCGCCGTGCGGGTTCATGGCGCCCTTGGGGGTGCCGCTGGTGCCGGAGGTGTAGCTGATGAGGGCGGTGTCGGCGGCGGTGAGGGGCGGGGCGTCCGGCGCGGGCCGCCTGCCCCGGGCCACGGTGAGGAGGTCGGCGGTGCCGGGCCCGGCGGCGGGACCGGCGGTGCGCGGGCCGCCCGGGGGGTTCGGGGCGGGCGCCGCGTCGGGCGCCTCCGCCTGGGCGGGCACGAACGGCCGGGCCGGGGCGGGGGCAGGGGACGGGGCAGGAGCCGGGGACGGAGCCGGGCCGAAGACGCGCGGGTCGTTGCGCGTCTGGAAGTCCAGGTCCGACGCGGTCAGCACGGTCCGCACGGCGCTGTCCCGCGCGGCCTCACGCAGGTACCCGGTCCACGCGCCGCCTTCGCAGACCAGCGCGGCGGCCCCGGAGTCGCGGAGGATGTGCCCGACCTCGCCGGACTTGTACATGGGGTTGAGCGGGACGACGACGGCTCCGGCCTTCCAGGCCGCGAGGACGGCGAGCACGAAGTGCGGGGTGTTCTGCAGCATGACCGCGACCCGGTCCCCGCGGCGGACGCCGCGTGCCGCGAAGTGGCCGGCGACGGAGTCGGAGAGCGCGTCGGCCTCCGCGTAACCGATCCGGCCGTCGAAGTAGGCGAGGGCGGTGCGCTCGGGGGCCCGGGCGACGGCCTCGCGGAAGGCGTGCAGCACGGTGGGCGGCGGTGCCACGGGCGCCCGCTGGGCCGCGGCGAGCAGTCCGAGCCACGGCTTGGCGGCGTACCGGGAGGAGGTCACCGGGTCTCCCATTTCTGCTGGAGGTGGTTCATGCCGCTCAGCCAGCGGTCCGGCTCGGTGGCGCGGGCGGCGTAGAAATCGGCGACCTCGCGGTGCGGGAGGATCAAGAACCGGCCTTTCTCCATGCCGTCGAACAGCGCGTCCGCGACCGCTTCCGGCTCGATCGCGGTCGGCGCGAGGACGAGTTCGCCCGCCGAGCCCGCGGCGGTCAGCATGTCGGTGCGCACCCCTTGCGGGCAGATGGCATGGACCTGGACTCCGCGATGGCGGTAGGTCAGCGAGAGCCACTCCGCGAAGGCGAGCGCACCGTGCTTGGTGACACTGTACGGGGCCGCTCCGATCATGGTCAGGAGCCCGGCGGCCGAGACGGTGGACACGAAGCGGCCGCTCTCCCGCTCCAGCCAGTCAGGCAGCAGCAGTCTGGCGGCGCGGACGTGAGCCATGACGTTGGTGTCCCAGGCCGCTTCCCAGACGGCCTCGTCGGCGAAGGCGTCGCCGCCCGAGGCGAGTCCGGCGTTGGCGCAGTAGACGTCGACGGTCCCGCCGAGGGCCTCGCGGGCCTCGGCCACGATCGCCGAGGCGTCGCCCGGCACCGGGACGGCCCGGGCGCCGATGGCGGCCGCGACCGCGACGGCCTTGGCCGGGTCGAGGTCGTTGACCACCACCGTGGCACCCTCGGCCGCGAAGCGGTGGGCGAGGGCGGCGC
>NZ_JBSGZP010000768.1:0-3238 GCF_053611065.1 Streptomyces sp. NPDC054840 | reverse complement strand
GGGAACCTCCGTCGGAGCCGGGCCCGGAGCTCCGGACCCTCGGAGCCGGGCCCTGGGATCCCGCCCCTCAGAGCCGGGCGCGCAGCGCCGGATGGTCGGCGATCACCGTCGCGCTGCCCGGCGCGATCTCGGTGAATCCTGCGTCCCGGACCACGGGCAGCCCGCTCCCGCTCAGCTGCGCCCACCGCTCGCCCGGGGCCGTCCGTACCGCCAGCCGGAAACCGGAGTCCCGCCAGGCGGCCCGCTCCGCCTCCGTCAGCTCCCACCACGCCAGCTGCGCCGCGTGCCCGGCCTGGGCCATGGCCTTGCCGGCCGACATGTCGAGACCGGGGTTGAGCCACAGCACCGGCAGCCCCGGCTCCGCGGTCGCGGCCACCGGCTCCGGATCGTCCAGATCGGTGCCCGACACCTGGAGCTTGGCCAGTTCCTTGGGCCAGCCGTCGAGGGGCACCGGCGGGAAGACCCGTACCTGCGCGCCGTCCCCCTGCACCGTGACGCCCGGCAGGGTCTCCGCCTTGCGCCACTCCGCTCCGCGCGCCCGGCGGACCACCTTGCGGATCCGGGCGTCCTGCCAGTCGCGGACTGCCCGGGCCCATTCGCCCTCGCCGTGCGCCCGCTCGTCGGTGAGCAGGACCAGCACCGCGCGGGCCGCCGTCTCCAAGGCGTTCGTCCGGGCGGGCGGTTCGGCCTTCTCGATCCGCACCACCAGCGGCAGCACGAACTGCGGGGCCTCCTCGCGCAGTACGTGCTCCTGCCGGAAGGGGCTGTCCGCCCCGACCGCAGGGAGGCCGGAGGAGTCGTTCGTGTGCTGGCTGCTCATCCTGCCAAGGATGCCAGCCTCCGCCTTCAGGATGATGCCCCGGGGGCCGGCCCGGGTGAGGATCGAAGCCATGAAGAGTGATCTTTTCGCGTCCGAGAACCTGGCCCAGGCCGCCGTCGACCCCGGCATGACCCTGCAGAACGCCAAGTCCGTGAAGTACAACGTCAACGGTGAAATGCTGGCCCGTCAGGGCTCGATGGTCGCCTTCCGCGGCAACCTCCAGTTCGAGCGCAAGGGACAGGGCATAGGCGGCATGCTCAAGCGCGCCGTGACGGGCGAGGGCCTCGCGCTCATGTCCGTACGCGGCCAGGGCGAGGCGTGGTTCGCGCACCGGGCGGGCAACTGCTTCATCATCGACTTCGAGCCGGGTGACGCCCTCACCATCAACGGCCGCAACGTGCTCTGCTTCGACCCCACCCTGTCCTACGAGATCAAGATGGTGAAGGGCGCCGGCATGACGGGCGGCGGCCTCTTCAACAGTTTCTTCACCGGCACCGGCAAGCTCGCCGTCGTCTGCGACGGCCACCCGATCATCATCCCGGTCACCGCCCGGACCCCGGTCTGCGTGGACACGGACGCCGTGGTCGGCTGGAGCGCCCAGCTCGAGACCGGCCTGCACCGCTCCCAGTCGGTCGGCTCGATGATCCGCGGCGGCTCCGGCGAGGCCGTCCAGCTGAAGCTGAGCGGCGAGGGCTTCGTCATCGTCCGCCCGAGCGAGGCCGTCGAGACGGTGACGGCGCACTGACCCCGACCGATGTGGGCCGCCGCTACGGACGGCGCCGGCCCCGGGTGCCGCGCGGAGCACGCCGGAACACCCGCGCGGCGCACTCGTGCGCGTCGGCACGACCACCTCCTATCGCACGCCGGCGGGCGACGAGCCGCCCGGCACGAGGAGGCGGGGCTCGCCCGTGCCGTCCGCCGGGGCCGACCAGATGTCGCTCGCGCGGCCGTCCTGGCCCGGCAGGGCGTAAGCGAGGGTCGTGTCGTCCAGCCACGCGGCCTGGTCGTCGACGCTGCGCGGCTCCGCCAGCGGATGTTCGCGCATCGTCGCCAGGTCCAGGACGTACAGCCCCCAGGGTGCCCGGGAGTCGTCGGAGACCTTCTTCTTGAAGGCGACGCGGGCGCCGTCCGGTGAGAGCGAGGGGCATTCGGCGTTCTCCCGCAGCGCCTTCGCCGACCAGGCGCGCAGGTCTCCCTCGACGAGGTGGGTGGCGCCCCGGGTGGAGACGGTGGCGTAGAAGCGGTTGTCGTCGGCGGCGAAGGTCACACCCCAGTAGTTGACGTCGGAGTCGTGGTGGCGGGCCCCGCCGAGGGTCAGCGGGATCTGTTCGATCGACTTGATCAGATAGCCGGTGCGCAGATCGAGGATCGCCGTGCGGGTGGAGAACGCGGCGGTGTTGTAGGAGTCGCCGGTCGTGAAGGTGGTCCAGGACAGGACCTGGCCCGAGGCCGAGACGCGGGCCCGGTTCGGGATGCCCGGCACGGTCACCGCGCGGACCTCGCGCATGCGCCGGTCGAGGACGACGGCCTGCGTGCGCGCCGGCACACCGGGCAGCTTGCGCAGGCACAGGGCATGGTCCCCGGCGGCGTGGAAGCGGTCGCAGGGCGGGCCGCCGGTCACCCGCGGCAGGCCCGGGCCTCCTTGGCGTGCGATCCGCCCGCCGGTGGTGTCCAGGAAGTAGAGGCCCGGCTCCTCGACGCCGAAGGAGGCGTCGCCCCGCTGCGCGGGGGGCCGTTCGCGGTGCCGCGCGTGCAGGACGTAGCCCAGCGAGCCGCCCGCCAGCAGCAGCACGGCGGTGACGACGAGGACGAGGCGCAGCCGGCGGGACGGGGGATTCACGGGGCCTCCGGGGCGGTCGGGGTCGGGGCGGCTGCGACGGCCGGGGGAGGGGTGGGCAGGATGCGCGCGGCGGCCGCGAGCGCCCCGGCGAGTGCGAGGGCCGCGGCCCAGAGGGCGGGCCGCTGTCCCCAGAGGGTCCACGCCGCCCCGAAGCCGGCGGCGCCCAGCAGCCGGGCCAGTGCCTGGCCGGTCTGCAGCACCGCGAGCCCGCCCGCCCGGCCGGCCGCGGGCAGCGCGGGAGCCGCGAGCGCCATCAGTACCCCGTCGGTGGCCGCGTAGAAGATCCCCAGCAGGGTGAGCACCCCCACGACGGTCGGCGCGGAGACGGGGACGAGCAGCAGGGCGTACGCGCCGAGCAGGGCGCCGTGCCCGAGCAGAAAGGCCGTACGACGTCCGGTGCGATCGGCGATCCGGCCCGCGGGGACGGCGAGCAGCAGGTACACGGCGGCGGCCCCGAGCGGCAGCAGCGTGAACAGGGCGGGCGGCAGGTCGAGTCCGCGCAGGAGCAGCAGGTAGAGGAAGGCGTCGCCGATGGTGGTGGCGCCGAGCAGGGCCGAGGCGTACAGCACCCGCCGGAA
>NZ_JBSGZP010000767.1:0-3242 GCF_053611065.1 Streptomyces sp. NPDC054840 | reverse complement strand
GTTCACGGGGGCCGCCGCCGCCCTCGGCACCGGGGCGGGGGCCATCGGCCGGGCCGTGACCTCTTCGCGGTCCGGCGACGCGCTCGCCTCCCGGGCGGCCGTGGTCCTGCCGCGCCCGGCGTCACCGGCGACGGACGTGCCCCCGGGCGCGGCCCTGCGCGTACCGGGGATCAGCCCCTTCACCACGCCGAACAAGGACTTCTACCGCGTCGACACCGCACTGGTCGTTCCCCGCGTCCCGGCGGACACGTGGCGGCTGCGGATCCACGGGAAGGGCGTGCGCCGAGAGCTGAACCTTTCCTTCCAGGACCTCCTCGCCCGACCGCTCATCGAGCGGGACATCACCGTGACCTGCGTCTCCAACGAGGTCGGCGGACCGTACGCGGGCAACGCCCGGTGGCTCGGCGCCCGGCTCGGCGACCTGCTCGCGGAGGCCGGCGTACGGCCCCCGTCCCAGGGCGGACCCGCCGACCAGCTGGTGGCCCGCTCCGTCGACGGCATGACGTTGGGCACGCCCGTCGAGGACGTCATGGACGGCCGGGACGCACTGCTCGCCGTCGGGATGAACGGCGAACCGCTCCCGCCGGCCCACGGCTTCCCGGTACGGATGATCGTCCCGGGCCTGTACGGGTACGTGTCGGCCTGCAAGTGGATCGAGAACATCGAGCTCACCACCTTCGACGCCTACGACCCGTACTGGGTCGAGCGCGCGTGGGCCCCGCGGGCACCGGTCAAGACGCAGGCGCGCATCGACACCCCCAAACCCTTCGCCCGCCCCGCGGTCGGCACGGTGATGGTGGCCGGTGTCGCCTGGGCCCAGCACCGGGGCATCGACCGCGTCGAGATCCAGGTCGACGACGGACCGTGGCAGGAGGCCGATCTCGCCACCGAGCACACCCGCGACACCTGGCGCCAGTGGTCCTACCCCTGGCAGGCCACCTCCGGTACGCACACCCTCACCGTCCGCGCCACCGATCGGACGGGCGAGACCCAGACCGAACGGCGCACCCCGACCATTCCGGACGGGGCCAGTGGCCGGCATTCCGTCGTCGTCATGGCCGGATAGCCGCCGGACCGGCGCCGGCCCCGCGTCGGGCAGGCGTCGGGCAGGTGTGGGGAACACCTTTCCGGCCGACCTGTGGTGCCCCCTCGGCCAAGCCCGGGACAGGCCGGTACGCGCCTATTTGACGTGCACCTGCTAGGGCAAAATGGCAGATGTCACAGGCAAATCGGTACGGGAGGGTGTGGTCTTGGCGTTGCTGTCCTTACCGGTACGGCGCATACGGGCACTACGGGGGACGAGCGGGGTCGGATCGGGGCTGCAACGCGCCCAGTCCTTCATGATCGTGGCCACCCTCCTGTACCGGGCGAGCCATCTGACGGTGGGCGCCCTCGCCGTCGTCCAGCGCCGGTCGGAACTGCCCCTGCAGTACGCGGGTTTCGCCGCGGCACTGGGACTGAGCGCGCTGACCTACGGCACCGCACTGCGACGTGGCTGGTTCGACCGGCGGCACATATGGGCGGACGTCCTGGTCACCGGTTGCGTACTGCCCCTGGCCCTCTGCGCCTGGGGCGGCCTGCGCGAGCCGCCCGCGATCGCGTGGGCCATGCTGCTCGGCGGATCGGCGAGCGCCGTCGCGGCCATCTCCCTCGAACGACCGCACGCCCTCATCGTCATCGCTCTCCTCGTGGTCACCCACTTCGTCGGCTACCGGACGGTGGGCGCGAGCCCCGCCGTGATTCTCGGCCATCTCAACTCGATCGTGTCCTCGGCCGTGATGACCTGGCTCTTTCGCTGGTACCTGCTGCGCCAGGGCCGCCTCCTCGACGAGGCCAATGCCCGCGCGGTGGCCGCCGAAGCCCACAAGGCGCGCTACGCCGAGCGGCTGGAACACCACCGGGCCCTCCACGACACCGTCCTCGCCACTCTGACCACCCTGGCCTCCGGCTCGGTCGACGCCAACGCCCCCGAGGTGCGCCGGCGCTGCGCGCGCGAAGCCGCGTACCTGCGCCGGCTGATCCAGCAGACCGCGGACGAGGTACATCACCGGGAGATCGGCACCGCCCTGGAGGAGGCGGTCGGATCCGTCGAGAGCCTCCAACTGCGGGTCACCGCCCAGTACCACGACCTGCCGCAGGTGCCCCCCGAGGTGGCCGCCGCGCTGGGCGACGCCGTTCGCGAGGCCCTGAACAACGTACGGCGCCACGCGGGCACCGGACACGCCTACCTGACCGCCACCAGGGACCCGGACGGACGCGGGGGAGCCCTCGTCACCGTGGTCGACCGGGGTCCCGGATTCGACCCCGAGCGGTGCCGGCCCGGCCTCGGGCTGCGCGGCTCGGTCCACGGCCGGATGGCGGAGGTGGGGGGCCGGGCCACCGTGGACACCGCCCCCGGGGAGGGCGTACGGGTGGAGCTGAGATGGCCCGGGTGATCACCGTTTCGGTGGTCGACGACGACCGGATGCTCCTCGACGGCCTGCGGGCCTGGCTCGGCGGCGTGCCGGAGCTGCGGCTCCTGGCGACCGCCGCCACCGTCGGGGAGCTCCTCGGTGCACCGGACGCCCACCCTCCGTACGGCTTCGGGGCGACGGGCCACGCACCGCCCGACATCGTCCTTCTCGACCTCGTCCTGCGCGACGGCTCCGCCCCCGCCGACAACATCCGGCGGCTGCTGCGGACCGGCAGCCGCGTCCTGATGATCAGCACGGTCCCCGACCGCTCCCGGATCATCGAGGCCATCCGGGCCGGCGCCGACGGCTACCTGACCAAGGACCATGACCTGCCCACCCTGGTCGCCGCCATCAAGGACCTGGCCTCGGGCCAGGGCGCCCTCTCCGCGGAACTCGCCTTCGCCTGCGCCTACGACGACAGCCCCGCACGCCCTCGCCTCTCGCCCAGGGAACGGCAGATCCTCCTCGACTACGCCTCCGGACTGACCTTGAAATCCGCCGCCCGGCGGGCCGGCATCACCGTCCACACCGCCAAGGACTACCTGGACCGGGTCAAGGCCAAGTACCAGCAGGCGGGCCGCCCCACCTACACCAAGCTCGACCTGGCCCAGCGGGTACGGGAGGACAGTCTCGACGGGGGCTGACCGCCCGCACAAGCCCCCCAAACGGACGGCTACAGGGGGCACACACTCCGTCCATATCGTCATCCCCGGCGGCGCCTCGGAGGGCCCGCCGGAAAGGGGACGAGCCGGTGTCCATCTTCTGGCCGGCGCTGCCGGAGGACTGTAC
>NZ_JBSGZP010000766.1:0-3246 GCF_053611065.1 Streptomyces sp. NPDC054840 | reverse complement strand
CGGCGGGCAGGCGGCGAAGACCGGCGAGTCACTCGCCGGCGCTCCGGCGACGACCGGCGCGGCCGGATCGTCGCCCTCACCCCGGCCGGGCGGGACCTCGTCGACCGGGCGTTCACCGACCACATGCCCAACGAACGCCGCCTGCTGGACCTCGTGACGCCCGAGGAGGCCGAGGTGCTCGAAACGAGGCTCGCCCCCTGGCTCTCCCGCCCGGAGCACTGAGGCGGGGGAGTGCGACCCTTGTGAGGGCTGCCGAAGCCGCCGACGGCAGGCCCCGGCCGGAACGGCCGCCGGCACCCGCCGATCTCCACCCCCGGCCCGACCGGGAGAATGCCACGGTATGAACTCTCAGTCACCGCAGGGCCCTTGGGGTCGATCGCTCCGCGTCGTGCGGGCGTACCCGCGCCGCGCGCCGTTGACCCTCGCCTATGTCTGTCTGCTCCTGGTCGGCCACGTCTGGATCGACCAGGGGCTGTCCGCCGATCGGGCGGCCACCGTGCTGGGCTACCTCAGTACCAACCTGGACAACTTGCAGGACCATCCGTTGTCCGCGCTGCTCGGCAGCGTGCTGTTCTTCGACGGTACGCTCACCGAGGTCACTTCGACCGACTTCGTGGGTACCTTCATCACCTTGGGCCTCGGTGTCTGCTGCTCCCTCGCGTGGGTGGAGCACCGGTGGGGGAAGCGGCGCGCCATAGCCGTGTTCCTCGGCGGGCATGTCGGGGCCACCCTGTTCACCGCTCTCGTCATCATCGTGGCGCTGCGGCACGGTTGGTATCCGACGGCCGTGCGGCAGTCATTGGACTACGGGGTCAGTTACGGAGCCCAGGCCGTGCTGGCGATCGGAACGCTCGCCCTGCCGCGCCGGGTTCGCCTCCCTTGGGCCGTCTTCGTTCTCGCCTGGCCCCTCGGCGGTGCCGACTGGACCGGGCCGCTGCCGGACTTCACCACGATCGGCCATGTCGTGGCGGCGGTTCTCGGATTCGGCCTGTCGGCTGTCCCCGCTTTCAGGCGCCAACGCGCCCCCGCCACGGGATCGTTGCCCGCCCCGGCGGGCGACATCGGGCCGGACCGGGGCCCCGTGGCGCAAACGACGTCACCGGCAGCCGGAACAGAGACGCCGCCATCGCTCTGAGCGCCGCCGAATAGGAGAGCGGGATCCACGCATCCCCGCCCCGGCCGGGGCCCGAAGACCCCGGAAACCGTTCCTGATCCCGTCAACCGGCGGATTCGGCCTGCCGAAGGCTGCGGAACACCTCCGGGGTCGTCCATCCGCGCAACGTGGCGTGGATCGTCGAACGGAACGCTGCCTCGGCCGTGGCGGCGTCGAGGGCCCCGGCCAGTTCGAGCGTCACGAGCCCGTGCAGGGTCCCCCAGATCGACAGGGCGATCGACCTTGCCTCGCCGGCGAGGACGGACGCCGCCAAGGCGCGATCGATCGCCGCGAGGAGCGGGCGGATCGGGTCACCGGCCCCGACCGCCCCTGACGGGTCGAAGGACTGCACACCACCGAAGAGCACGGTGTACAGGTGGCTGTGTCCGCACCCCCAGCTGCGGTAGGCGACGGCCAGCGCGTAGAGGTCGGTGAGGGGGTCCGCGGAGGTCCGCACCGCTGACAGGCCCTGGAACAGGCCGGCGACGGCTCTGTCTCGCACCGCGCCGATCAGCCCGTCCTTACCGCCGAACAAGGAGTACACGGCCGTCGTCGACGCCTCGGCGGCGGCGGCCACGGCGCGGAGCGTCACCGACTCCCGCGGACTGGTGGCGAGCATCTCGGTCGCTCCTCGGGTTCTCCTCCGGCGGCGTCGTGCTCACCCGAGCCCTGGCCGACCAGGGCGTCGCCGCACGCATGCGCCGGGCGATCATCGCCGAGCCCGGCCCCATGGACGGCCCCACCGCGAACATCGCCGGGCACAAGGGCCGAGAATCCGCACGGGGCCTGGCGCCGGCCATGACCGGACCGCGATCCACGGACGTTCCCCGGTACGCCGTGGCATTCGGCCTCATGCGGCTCGGACTCCTCACCCCCGAAACCGGCCTGATCGGACAGGCCGAAGGGGACAACGCCTTCACGGCCGCCGACCTCGGCAGCGACACCGCATCCGCCTACTGTGCGCGCGACGCGCACCGCATCCCCGCCGAGGACACCGCACAGAACTTCACCTTCAGCCCCGCTGCCGGCCTCCGCGTCCAGCAGACGGTCAAGGACTCGCCCTCCATCGCCCCACTCCTGCGGCAGTCCCGGACGCCCGCGATGCTGATGATCGCCGAGTGCTCCTCCCAGGTCCGTCAGTGGGCGACCGCCATCCTCGCCGATGACCCGGCCGTCCAGCGTACGCAGTACCTGCCCGGAGTCGGACACCGCATGTGGAACGGCCTGGACGACAACAACGACCGGGCCGCCGCCGTCATCACCGCGTTCCTCCAGGACGAGCCGGCGCCCCTGCCGAACCACCCGACCCGGGACGAGATCCCTGCCTTCCTGCGCGACCACGGATGACGTGCGTGACACGGATGACGTACGTGACCACAGATGAAGACACGATCTAGGACCGCGTAGCCCTCCCGCACTCGTCCTCGGCGAAGCCGCCCTGCCCGACCGGTGCGCTGCGGTCGTACGGGTCGATGTCCTTGCCTGCGTCGTCCGCCCGGCGCTCGGTGCCGAAGGGCGGCGTCAGGTAGCCCGTGGGGGCGCCGCAACCGCCGTTGGTCATGTCGTACTTGTACGAGACGATCGAGAACGTGCCCGGCTCCGTGCTCACCTTGTCGGGGTCGTCCCAGCTCAGGACCAGCTCGCGCCGGACGATCGTGCGGACGATCTCGTCGTCGCCGCCCGCGTCCACGCGGGTGACCGGGTAGACGAAGGTGACGTCGGCGGTCACCTGGAGCGCGCCGCGCTCGCCCTCCCGGTAGGTGAGCCGGCCCTGGGTCTTCACGACGTCGCCGACCAACCGGGTGCGGGACGGCTGGAAGCGGCTGAAGAGGAGCAAAGGGTCGTTCTTCTCGGTCGGGGTTCGGAAAGCGGTTTCCAGGAGGTCTTGGACGTCCTTCTGGTGCGGGTTGATCAGCCGATCGCCTTCTCGGGGCGCTCGCCCCGCAGTACTCCGCTGTCCAGGCCGGAAGCGACGAGGAAGTCCCGGCTACGGGCGAGGGCCTGTTCGACCTCGGCCGCGCTCATCCAGCCGACCGCCCCGGCCTCCGGAACGGTGATTCCCGCCGTCCCACTCGCCCAGTCCGCCGCCGGAG
>NZ_JBSGZP010000765.1:0-3247 GCF_053611065.1 Streptomyces sp. NPDC054840 | reverse complement strand
GGCCGTCACCGGATGAGGACGAGGGTGCGGGCCGGGCTGCCGCGGCCCGAGGCGCGCGGGAACGGGGGTGCGGCGCGGTCATCGCGGGTGCACGCGGCCGGGGCCGGCCCTGTCCCGGCCGCCCGCCCTCCGGCCCGTAGAACCGGCAACCCGCCGGTCGGTGTCGGACCCGACGAGCCGGATGCACGGCAGGCTCAGGCCTCGTACTCGGTGAGGTCGATGCCGTGGATCTGCAGGAGGTGCCCGTACCGGGGGTCCGTGGTGTCGCGCTCCAGGACCATGCCGAGCTTGCGGATCACGTTCTCGGAGTCCTCGTTGCCCGCCCGGTTGATCGCGACGACCCGGCCCAGGCCCCGGTCCTGGAGGGCGAACTCCAGGGTGGCCTGGGCGGCCTCGGAGGCGTAGCCCTGGCCCCAGTACTGGCGGCCGAGCCGCCACGTGATCTCGGCGTCCGGCAGTGCCTCGGGCAGGTGCTCGGGGATCGAGAGGCCGACGGCGCCGATCAGCTCCCCGGAAGCCAGGAGCTCGACGGCGAAGATTCCGAAGCCCTCCTCGTCCCACTCCTCCTCCCAGCGCTCGATCTCCTCGGCGGTGCCGTCCAGGTCGAGGGTCTCGCCCTCGCCGATCCAGCGCATCACCTCCGCGTCGGCGTTGATCTCCGAAAGCGGGACGAGGTCGTCGTCGGTCCAGCGGCGGAGGAGGAGTCGGGGGGTACGGATCTCGGTCATGCCCACATCCTGCCGAAATTCCGCCGACCAGCGGTAATCGGCCGTTGCGGCGATGTTGCGGATGTGTGGCGGGCGCCGCGGGAAGGTTCCCGCGACTCGCCGCGGGCCTCTACGGTCCGTGAGAACCGCGACCAAGGAGTGCTCCTGCCATGTCCCTCGATCTGTCGGACGAGAGCCGGTACGACCGCACGCGCCTGCGGCAGTGGGTGCGCGGCCGCGCCCGCTCCGCCGGAGTGGACCGCCGTGATCTGCTGAAGCTGTTCGCGGTGGGGGCCGCCGCCGGATCGCTGGGCGTGGCCGCGGGCGGCGGCACGGCCTCGGCCGTCCCGGGAGTGACGGCCGCACCCGTCGCCGACCCGGTGCCCCGCACCGTCAAGTCGCTGCCGCCCGAACTGTTCATCCTTCGCGGTACGAACGCGGAGACGAACTTCGCGGCGTTGCGCGGCACGGGTGAGCTCACCCCGATCGACCGGTTCTTCGTGCGCAACCACACCTCCACCCCGCGGATCGATGCCGACGGGTGGCGGCTGAAGGTGTGGGGCGACGGGCTGGCGGGCGGCCCGCTGGAGCTGTCGTACGCGCGGCTGCGCGCCCTGCGGCCGGTGGAACGGACGCTGTTCATCGAGTGCGCGGGCAACGGCCGGAGCTTCTACACCACGCAGCAGGGTCAGCCCGTCACGGGCACCGCCTGGACCCTGGGCGCGATCGGCGTCGCACGCTGGCGCGGCGCGCGGCTGTCGGATGTCCTGCGCCTGGCGGGCGTGACCCGCGACGCCGTGGACGTCATGCCGCGCGGGCTGGATGACGAGGTGGTGGCGGACGGGGTGAACCTCGGGCGGGTGCGGCGCCCGCTGCCGGTCTCGAAGGCGCTGGACGACGTACTGCTGGCCTACGAGATGAACGGGCAACCGCTGCCGCCCGACCACGGCGGGCCGGTGCGCCTCGTGGTTCCGGACTGGGTCGGGATCTCGTCGATCAAATGGGTCGGGGACATCGAGGTGAGCGGGGAGCCGCTGTACTCGCCCTGGAACACCGACATGTACCGGCTGTTCTCGCCCGAGCACCCGGCGCAGGGCAGTGCCCCGCTGACCCGGCAGACCCTCAAGAGCGCTTTCGAGCTGGAGCCGGGGGCCACCGTTCCCGTGCACCGGACCCGGCTGCTGACCGGCCGTTCCTGGTCGGCGGCGGCACCGGTCACCCGGATCGACGTCAGCATGGACGGCGGCGGCCACTGGCGGCGGGCCCGGCTGCACGACACCCCGGGCCGGGGTGGCTGGGTGCGCTGGTCCGTGCCGTGGACCCCGCGGACCACGGGGGCGACCTCGCTGCTGGCGCGGGCGACCGACGCGACCGGGCGGACGCAGCCCGATCGGTCGGTCCACAACACGCAGGGGTACCTCTTCGACGCTGTGGTCCGCCACCCCGTGACGGTGTTCTGACCCGGCCCCCGGGCCCAGGGGGGTCACGGGGTGTGGAAGCGGACCTCCGGCGCGTCGGGGGACGGCCCGTCGAGCACGGGCTGCGGGCTGCCTCCCAGGTGCTGGTCGAAGAAGGCGCCGACGTAGCGCCGGGTCAGTTCGACGGAGCGGGCGCCGGGCAGCGGGGCCTCGTCGTCGGGCAGGCCCAGCTGTTCGCCGATCGCCGGGAAGTCGGTGAAGGTGAAGTGGCCGGAGTCGGCGAAGGTGATCCAGCGCTTCCAGCCGTCGAGCAACGGCCAGTCGCGGTCCCAGCTCGCGTTGCCGCCGGGGCCGCGCTGTTGTGCGCCGAGCAGCATGAAGGGTCGCCCGCCGAGTCCGGCCGCGGGGACCGGTGTGGAGAAACCGCCGTCCATGTTGACCCCGGCCAGGATCCTGCGGTCGGCGGCCATCGCGGCGGCGGCCCCGGCGCCGCCGATGGAGTGGCCGGCCATCGCGATGCGGCTCCTGTCGATGAGTCCGGCGTGGCGCCAGGCGGGGCTGCGTCCGGTGAGGCGGTCCAGGAGGAACGAGACGTCACGGGCCCGGGTGTCCCCGACGGTCCGGTAGCCCTCCTCGTCCTGCACCTTCTCGCAGGCCAGGCACCGCAGTACCCGCCCGCCGGGGAAGGCGGTGCCCACGCTCTCGTAGGCGTGGTCCACCGCGGCGACGACGTAGCCGCGGGAGGCCAGGTCCTCGGCGAGCGCGGTGAGGGTGGCCCGGTGGGCGGTGAACCCAGGGGAGAGCACGATCAGCGGGTACCGTCCGGCGGCCGGGCGGGCGCCCGTACGGCTGTGGGTCCGTGTGCCGGTCAGGGTCTCGACCGGGATCACCTGGTCCAGCCCGCGGTCGACGAGCAGCAGGCGGGCCTCTTCGGAGGTGAGGTAGCGGGCGGTGCGGCCGGTGTCGTGCCGCACCGGATAGCGCATGGTGACCATGAGCTCGCGCGGGCCCGAACCGGACCAGGGGTCCGTGCGGCTGCGGTCCACCAGGTGCAGGTCCTCCCGGCCGACCGCGAAACGGCCGGTGGGACGTGGGAGTTCCACCGTCGTGCGGTGTCTTTCG
>NZ_JBSGZP010000764.1:0-3250 GCF_053611065.1 Streptomyces sp. NPDC054840 | reverse complement strand
GGGGCTGTTCGAGCGCACCGCGCTGCGGCCGTCCGCGGCCGACGCGCGACCACACCTGCGGATGTGCGCCGCTGCCGCGGCGGTGCCCGCGGCAGCCGTCCAGGACCGGGTCGGGGCGCTGAACGCCCTGCTGGCCCGGTCGGGCGTCCCGCTGTACGCGGAGCCGCTGGTGCTGCGTACCGCGATGCGGCTGGTGTGGGACGGGGATCCGCCGGGTGCGGGCGAGGCCGGGCCGGTGCTGATGGCGGCCGGGGCGCAGGTCCACCGGGAGGCCGGGACCTGGGAGTTGCTCGTGCGGGCGGCCGTGCGGGCCCCGGCCGGGGACGCCGAGGCGGCGGAGCTGGCTCCGGAGCTCCTCGGGCAGTTCCAGGAGGAGATCCCGGCCCGGCTGCGGCCGTCGCTGCTGCTGCTGGAGCTCACCCGGAACCTGCGGTCGGGCCCGGCGGGCGGGGGCTGGGTCCGCCAGGTGCTGGACCTTCGGTCGATGGATCCGGAGCCGGGCCCGCGGGAGAGCGCGTACGCGGCCCTGTGCGAGCGGCTGCTGGCCGGGGACCGGCCGGACAGCGAGCTGCGGGCGCTGATCGAGAGCAACGACGCCGAGTTGCTGGCCGCCTACCGGGCAGCGGCGCGCACACCGGCGGTCCACGACCGGCTGCGGCTGGATCCGGGCTATGCCGCGGACTGCTTCACGGTGTGGGCCTCCCAGCCGCAGGCCGGCCCGGCCTGGCAGGAGGCCCGTACGGACCTGCTCGACGGGGTGCTGCGGCCGGCCGTCCGGAGCCTCACTCCTGCCCAACTGGCCGAGGTGGAACAGTCGCTGGCCCGGACGGGTGGGCGCTGGGCGGACGAGTTCCGCGGCTGGCAGCGGCCGGGTGCCTTCGGCCGCCTGCGCGAACGCTTCGCGAGGCGCCGCTCCGGCTGCGCCGGGGGAAGCGGCACGGCCGGTGGGGACGGGGTCTGACGTGGCGGACCGGCGCTGATCGCGCGGATCCTCGGCGCCCTCACCGGGGTGGTCGGCCTCGCCGTGTGCCTGGGGGACGGGCTGTGGCGGTTCCTGGCTCCGGCCCTCTCGGCAGCCTGGGCCGCCGGCCCGCGCGGCCGACGCTCCGCAAGCCCGCGCGCCGTACTCAGGCGGCCCGTGCGGCGCGTGGCACCGAACTGAGCATCCGTACTCAGGCCCGGGCGCGGCCGGCTTGTCATCGTGTGTGCATGTTCATTCAGCCATGTGATCCGCTGCCGCGCGTCGGGATAACCGCCGTCGGCAGCCTGCTGCCCGACGAGGTGCTGTCCTCCGACGCACTCCAGCGGGAGGTGGCGCGCCGCAGTGGCCTGACGCTGCCGCCGAGGCTGCTGACTCAGGCAACCGGGATCGTCTCCCGCCGGGTCGCGGGCGAGGGTGTGTACGCCTCCACCCTCGCGGTGGGCGCCGCCCGACGGGCCCTGGCCGCCGCCGGACTCGGCCCGCTCGACGTCGACCTGCTGCTGTTCGCGTCCGCCTCGCGCGACCTGGTCGAGCCGGCCACCGCCCATATCGTGCAGGCGGAACTGGGCTCGCGGGCCCACGCCCTGGACGTCACCAACGCCTGCAACAGCTTCGTCAACGGGATCGACCTCGCCCGCTCCATGATCCTCGCCGGCCGGGCGCGACGGGCCCTGGTGGTCACCGGCGAGACGCCGAGCCGGGCGGTGCGCCGGGATCCGGCCGATCTCGCGGAGCTGCGCGACGGATTCGCCGGATACACCTTCGGCGACGCGGGGGCGGCCGTGGTCGTGGAGGCCGTCGAGCGCGGCGGGATCATCGACGTGGACACCGAGACCCACTCGGAGCACTGGGAGGTCGGGGGCATCCCGGGCGGCGGGTCACGGCACCCGCGCGGGGATGCGTACACCTACTTCCGCGGCGACGGACACGAGCTGCGAGGTGTCTTCGAGAAGGTGGGCACCGCCGTCATCGACCGGACGCTGCACCGCACGGGGATGGAGTGGGACGGTTTCGCCAAGGTGCTGGTGCACCAGGTCACGATGCCGTACTTGGAGCGGTTCGCGGAACTGACCGGGGTGCCCGCCGGGAAGCTGGTGGTGACGGTGCCCGAGCTCGGCAATGTCGCGAGCGCGAGCATCGGGCTCCAGCTGGACCGGGTGTACGACGAACTGGCGCCAGGAGACAGGGTGTTGTTCGTCGGTCTGGGCGGCGGCATCAGCATCATGACGATGGTCTGGGAGAAGTCGTGACGGCCGCCGCCCCGCCGATGTGGGTGGTCGTGCCGGCGCACGAGGAGGAGGCCCGGCTGGCCGACACCCTGCGGGCGCTCGCCGCGCAGCGGGACCGGGACTTCACGCTGCTGGTCGTCGACAACGCCTCGACGGACGGCACGGGCGCCGTGGCCCGTGCGTTCGCGGCCGGAGCGCCCTTCCCGGTGGAGGTGATCGAGGAGCCGGAGAAGGGGGTGGGCTCCGCCGTGGACACCGGCCTCCGGTACGCGATCGGCCGCGGCGCGGCCCTGCTCGCCCGGACCGACGCCGACTGCCTGCCCCGGCCCGGCTGGACCGGCGCCGCCCGCGGCGCGCTGATCCGCAGCCCCGGGCTGGTGTGCGGGCGGATCGTGGCCCGCCGCGACGAGCACGGCCCGCTGGGCCGGGCCGGGTTCGGCGCGCTGGTGGCCCTCGCCGCGCTCTTCGGCCGGCTGCGGCCCGAGCACGCCCGGCGGCGCGGCTACCGGGCTCCGTACCGCATGCACGCCGGGAACAACATGGCCATCACCGCCGATCTGTACCTGACCGTCGGGGGCATGCCCCGGCGCCCCTCGCCGACCGACCGGCTCTTCCTCAACGCCGTACGCCGTCACACCGACCGGATCACGCACTGCCGGGGGATGGTCGTGGAGAACTCGACGCGGCGCCTGCGGGCCTACGGGCTCGCCGGCACCGCCCGCTGGTACCTCGACCAGGGCAGCGGCACGCACGGAACGGACGACCCCCGCTGATGCTGGATCACCTCGACCACGCGCTGCGCAGCCGCCCCGAGCGGCCCGCCGTGCTCACCGCCACCCGTACCGGCGCGCCCCGGGTGCGGGCCACCCGCGGCGAACTCGCCGAGCTGGCCGCGCGCCACGGGCTGATGGTCGAGCCGGGCCGGGCCGTACTGGAACTGCGGCCGCCGGGCACGGACAAGGGGGTCGCCCTGACGGAGTTCCTCGCGGAGACCGGCGCGGAGGCGGTCCTGTACGCGGGGGACGACCTGGGGGACCTC
>NZ_JBSGZP010000763.1:0-3252 GCF_053611065.1 Streptomyces sp. NPDC054840 | reverse complement strand
GTCGAGGACGTCCTCGACAGCGAGCGCGACCTCCCGTACGACCAGCATCAGCCGGGTGTACGCCGGGGGGTCCAGATCGCGCACGGCGTGCTCGATGTGCGCCCTGGGGGCCACCAGAACCTTTCCGGGAAGCGTGGGCCAGCGGTCGAGGAAGGCCACGTGGTGCTCGTCCTCGAAGACGGTCTCGTGCGCGTAATCGGGATGGCCGGCGAGGAAGGCGCAGACGAAGCACGGCCCGCCGCGCGTCCGTTCGACGTAGGCCTCGAGATCCATCGGTTCACGGTCCATCGGTTCACGGTCCATCGGTTCGCGGTCCATGGGCATCGGCACATCCTCTCGCGCTTCCTGCTGTCACGGGTCGGACGGGACGATCACGCACTCGGGAACGTTCCGCGGCTGGACGACGACCCGCGGCCGTTCCGACCCGGGCAAGCCGAGCCGGCGCTCAGGCGGTGTCCGCCGTCGTGCGGGGCGTGGTCTGCTGGACCGCCCAGCCGTTTCCGTCCGGGTCGGAGAAGTAGACGAAGGAACCCCACGGCAGGTTCTGGATCTCCGTCACCTCCACCCCCCGGCCGCGCAGGTCCTCGTACGCCTCCTCGATGTCGGTGACGACGACCTGCATGTTGTCCAGCGACCCCGGGGTCATCCGGGTGAGCCCCTTGCCGATCGCGATCGAGCAGGCCGAGCCCGGCGGCGTCAGCTGGACGAAGCGGATGTCCTCGCTGACGGTGACGTCGTGGTCGGCGTTGAAGCCGAGCTTCTCGTAGAAGGCCTTGGCCCGGTCCACGTCGGTGACGGGGACGGCGACGAGTTCCAGTTTGATGTCCATCAGAGCATCATGCTCCCGCCACCGGTGCCTCGCCGCCCGACACCGCGAACTGGGTGCGGTACAGCTCCTCGTACCGGCCGCCCGCCGCCAGCAGCCCGGTGTGCGTGCCCCGTTCCAGGATCCGGCCGTCCTCGACCACCAGGATCAGGTCCGCGGCTTGTACGGTCGACAGCCGGTGCGCGATCACCACCGCCGTCCGGCCCGCCAGGGCCTCGCCGAGGGCCTCCTGCACCGCGGCCTCCGAGGTGGAGTCCAGGTGCGCGGTGGCCTCGTCGAGGATCACCACCCGCTGCCGGGCCAGCAGCAGCCGGGCGATGGTCAGGCGTTGGCGTTCCCCGCCCGAGAGCCGGTAGCCACGCTCCCCGACCACGGTGTCCAGCCCGTCCGGCAGCGAGGCGACGAGACCGTCCAGCCGCGAGCGCCGAAGAGCCTCCCAGATCTCCTCCTCGGATGCCTCCGGGCGGGCGAGCAGCAGGTTGGCCCGTACCGACTCGTGGAAGAGGTGCCCGTCCTGGGTGACCATGCCGAGCGTCTCGCGGATCGAGTCGGCGGTGAGGTCCCGTACGTCGATCCCGCCGAGGCGGACCGCGCCCGCGTCGGCGTCGTACAGACGCGGCAGCAACTGCGCGATCGTCGACTTGCCGGCGCCGGACGAGCCGACCAGGGCGATCATCCGGCCCGGCTCGGCCCGGAAGGACACCTCGTGCAGTACCCGCGTACCGCCCCGGGCGTCCAGGGTGGCGACCTCCTCCAGGGAGGCGAGGGAGACCTTGTCCGCGGCCGGGTAGCCGAAGGAGACCCGGTCGAACTCCACGGCCACCGGACCGTCGGGCACCCGGCGGGCATCCGGCTTCTGCGCGATGAGCGGCTTCAGGTCGAGGATCTCGAAGACCCGCTCGAAGCTCACCATCGCGCTCATCACCTCGACGCGGGCGCCGGCGAGCGCGGTCAGCGGGGCGTACAGCCGGGTCAGGAGGAGGGCGAGGGCGACGACGGAACCGGCGTCCAGGGAACCGCGCAGGGCGTAGAACCCGCCGAGCCCGTACACGAGCGCGAGGGCCAGCGCCGAGACCAGCGTGAGGGCCGTGATGAAGGCCGACTGGGCCATCGCCGTACGGATCCCGATGTCCCGCACGCGCGCCGCCCGGGCCGCGAACTCCGCGGACTCGTCGGCGGGCCGCCCGAAGAGCTTGACCAGGGTCGCGCCGGGCGCCGAGAACCGCTCGGTCATCTGGGTGCCCATCGCGGCGTTCAGCGCGGAGGCCTCCCGCTGCATGGCCGCCATCCGCGCCCCCATCCGACGGGCCGGCAGGACGAACACCGGCAGCAGCACCAGCGCCAGCAGAGTGATCTGCCAGGAGATGCTCAGCATCACGGTGAGAGTCAGCAGCAGGGTGACGGTATTGGCGACCACCCCCGAGAGGGTGTTGCTGAAGGCCCTCTGGGCGCCGATCACATCGTTGTTGAGGCGGCTGACGAGGGCCCCCGTACGGGTCCGGGTGAAGAAGGCGACCGGCATCCGCTGCACGTGGTCGAAGACCGCCGTCCGCAGGTCCAGGATCAGGCCCTCGCCGAGGGTGGCGGAGAGCCGGCGGGTCAGCAGCCCGAGCCCGGCCTCCGCGACCGCGATCAGCGCGATGAGCAGGGCCAGCCGGGTGACCGCGGAGCCGTCGCGGCCGTCGACGATGGCGGTGACGACCCGGCTGGCGAGCACCGGGGTGGCCACCGCGAGCAGCGCGGTCACCACACTCAGCAGAAGGAAGAGGGTGAGCCCGCGGCGGTGCGGGCGGGCGAAGGCGGCGACGCGGCGCAGGCCGGCCCGGGAGAGCGGGCGACGGTCCTGCTGGGCGTTGATCGCGCTGTGCAGCGACGTCCAGGCGGTGACTTCCATGTCCATGGGCCGAACGCTAGGACCTCAACCAAGCTTCAGGTCAAGCACTCGGTCCGGGATCGCCCGCAGGGGGCCTCAACTTCCGCCCGCACGAGCGATTTTGCCGACCCCGCTCCGTTGTCGGTGCCCGGTGGCATCATCGGTCCATGACGCAGGGATCCGAGTCCGTACGCTTCGGCAAACGAACCACCGACACCGTCCTGCACCGCTTCGAACAGTGGGCCCGCGACACCCCCGGGGCCCGCGCGCTCATCGCCGGCCCCGACAGCCTCACCTACGGGGAACTGAACGCCCGCGCCGACCGGCTGGCGCACCGTCTGCTCGACTCCGGCCTCCCGCTCGGCGCACTCGTGGCCGTCGGCACCGCCCGCCGGACCGAACTGGTCGTCGCCCTCCTCGCCGTCCTCAAGGCCGGCGGGACCTACGCCGTCGTCGATGTGGAGAGCCCGCGCTCAGGGCGCCGGCAGCTCACCGCGGCCGAGCCCCTCGTCCTGCTCACCGACGCCGCCCAGCAGGCCGCCCTCGACAACGG
>NZ_JBSGZP010000762.1:0-3253 GCF_053611065.1 Streptomyces sp. NPDC054840 | reverse complement strand
GCCCCTCCACCGGCCACGCCCCACGGCCACCGCGCCCGGCCCGGCACGGCGTTCGGGACCCCGCGTTGCGGTGCCGTGGGGGCGTACGCGCCGTATCCGGGTCTCCCCCGCCCCGGGATGCGCGGCTCCGCACGTCCGGAGCCCCGGCTCCGCTCGTCGCCGAGCCCGACCTACCATCGGGCCGTGCCCCGACTCCAGTTGCTGCGCTTCGACCACGCACCGGCCCTGCTCGCGTTCGAGCGGGAGAACCGGGCCTACTTCGCCGCTTCGGTCCCGGACCGGGGCGATCACTACTTCGCCGACTTCGACGAGCGGCACGCCGCGCTGATGGCCGAGCAGGCCGCCGGGCTGTGCTTCTTCCACGTCCTGGTGGGTGACGGCGGGGAGATCCTGGGGCGGGTCAACCTCGTCGACGTGGCCGACGGTTCGGCCGAGCTCGGGTACCGGATCGCCGAGCGGGCCGCGGGCCGGGGCCTGGCCACGGCCGCGGTCCGGGAGGTCCGTGGGCCGGCGGTCACGGAGTACGGACTGACCGCGCTGCGGGCGGTCACCACGCTCGACAACACCGGCTCGCGCGCCGTGCTGGCGCGCACGGGATTCGTGGCCACCGGTGACGTCGATCTGGACGGCCGTCCGGGCCTGCGTTTCGTATGCGACCTGCGGGTCGAAACCGTGTGAGGCACGGGCCGGGAGCCGTCCTCGGCCTTGCACCCGACCCCGCCGCCGAGGCATGCTTCGCCAGGGCAAAGCAGGAGGATGATCATGCCGGTGGACAAGCGGACCGTCGTGACGGCGGTGCTGTGCGCGGTGGCGGCCCTGGGGGCTTCCGCCGCGGTGGCCAAGCTCGCGCCGCCGCCGGAGGGGGTTCCTCCCGTACGGGCGAAGGCAGCGCCGACCGCGTCCCCGACGGGCCCGTCATCGCGATCGCAAGTGGCGAAGCCCCAGCTGTCCGCACCTCCCGGTGCCACCCTGCCGCCGGCTGTCACCCCGCAGCCCGGGGGGCCCGCCGCCTTCACCGGAGCCCTGTTCACCGACGGCCTGGACAGTGATCACTTCTGTACCGCCACCGTGGTGAGCAGCCCGGGCCGGAACATGATCATCACTGCCGGACACTGCCTGCTCGAAGGGGACCAGCGCGACGGAAGCGCCGTCTTCGCGCCCGCGTACGCCAACGGCGTCGCCCCGTACGGCACATGGAAGATCGAGGAGGTCTTCGAGGACGACCGCTGGGCCGAGGGTACGGACGACGACTACGACCTCGCGTTCGCACGTCTCGCCCCGGACGCCAAGGGCCGCACCATCGAGGACGTGACCGGCGCGGCCGTCCTCGACACCAGCGGCCGCGCGGGCGAGGAGGTCACCGTCACCGGTTACCCCGCCGACCGGAAGGTTCCCCGTACCTGCACCTCGGTCGCCGTCCGCGAGAGCGCGACCCAACAGCGCTTCGACTGCGCCGACTTCCCGGGCGGCACCAGCGGCAGCGCGTGGATCGCCGGCGACGGCAAGATCATCGGCATCCTCACGGGCGGGGACACGGACGACGTGTCGACCAGCACGGTCCTCGGCGAGTACGCCGCCTCGCTCTACGCCAAGGCCACCGCGAAGGCTCCCGCCGCCTGAGCCCTGCGGCCTGGCCGCCTCAGTCGTCGGTGACCGGGTACAGGTAGGCGTACGGGTCGGGCTCGCCGGTGGATGGGTCCAGTCCGGCCACGAGCCGTCGATGCTGCTCGCGCCGGCGGACGAAGGTGTCCGTCCGCTTCCAGGATCGAATCCCCTCGACGTCACTTGCGCGCCAACCTACTTGGGGACCCCGGGGCGTCCTGCCCACCAGGCCGCGGTGCGCCGACAAGGCACCCTCAGGCCAGAAGCCCCAGGTGGACCGGTTCCGCGCGGGTGTCGGCCAGGAGGTCCGGCAGGCGCGGCGGCCACAGGGGTTCGCCCAGGCCGGCCAGGCGCTGAGGGGAGAGCCACTGCCAGTGGATGTCCGGGGCCTCCAGGACGGGTTCGCGGTGCGGGCCCGTGGTGACGAAGATGTGCTCGTGCTGGCGGACCGGTATCCCCTGGTGCGTGAAGTCGTGCTCCCAGGTGCAGAGCAGCCGTTCGGGCTCCAGGTCGGTCCACCCGGTCTCCTCGCGCAGCTCGCGCCGCACGCAGTCCTCGGGGCTCTCGCCGGGATCGATTCCGCCGCCGGGCGGCAGCCAGTGGATGCCCACCTCCACGTTGTCCTCCCGGAAGAGGAACACGGATCCGGTGGGGGACAGGATGACAACGCGCGCTGCCTGACGTGGAGTTCGCCTCATCGATTCACTGTACGCCGGTGATCGGTTCCGGGGGATGGGCTTGCACCTGGCCTTTTACCGCTGTTTGCCCGCCCCGTCCCCCGGAACCGCCCCCGGCCCGGCCCGGCCCGCGCGCAGCGCCGGCCGTGGACGCCCTCGCGAGTCTCTCCGGTCAGGCCGACGGTCACCGGGGACCGGTCCGGCGCCGACCTCGCCGAGGGGGAACCGACGGTGTCGAACGCCGGACCGGTGATCGATCCGGCCGGCGTACCGAGCCCGCCGGAGCCCTTCCGCGGGCGCGCCGAACGGCTGCGCACCGCGGGTGAGGGCGCCGGGCCGGGGCTGTCGATCGTGGCCTCGATCGCGCGGGCGCACGGGGCGGAGCCGGCGGCGGAGGACGATCCGGCCCCGGAGGGCGACCTGACGGTCCGCGTCCGCTTGCCGCGCTCCGACGAGGCGCGCACGTCGTCGCCACCCGGGCCACGAGGGCCTGCTGATGTACGGTCGGAGGAATGAGCAAGCACGTCCGAGCCCGCTCCCGCCCGCCTCGCAAGCCCGGTGCGACCCCGAGGACCCGCCGGGTGGCTCTTGCCGCCGTGCTCGGCCTGGCGACCTTCACGGCCGGCTGGGTCCACGTGGCCCAGGACCCGGACAAGGCCGCCGATTCCCGGCCGGCCCGCGCGGACGCCCGCCCGCAGGCCGGAGGCCGCGCCGTACGTGACGACCGGCGGCCCGCCCAGCAGGCAGCCCCGCCCGCCGCTCCGCCGGCGGCCGCCCCGCAGGGCCTGACCGGCGTCAGTGAGCGGACCCGGGCCCGGATTCCGGCCGAGTCCCGTCAGCTGATCCTGGTCACCGGCCGGGGGGGGGGGGGGGCGCCGGCGCCCCCCCCCCCCGACACCCCCCCCCCCCGGCGCCCCCCCCCGGGGGCGGGGGCGCGGCGGGCGGCCCCCCCCCGCGCCCCCCCCCCGGGCGGG
>NZ_JBSGZP010000761.1:0-3267 GCF_053611065.1 Streptomyces sp. NPDC054840 | reverse complement strand
GCTCTCACACCGACTGGCCAGGCCAGTCCCGAGACCCCTTCGCTCCGTCGCCCCCGGTCGGGGACAAACAGAAGGGCCGCGGATCCCGGGTGGGGTTCCGCGGCCCTGAAGGCGCCGGTCTGATCATGCGATCAGACTGGATCACTCCAGGGTTCGAGCCCGCGGAAGGCCCACATCAGGTGGTGCTGCTGCTTCGTCTGCTTCTTCAGGGATCCGGCACCGGCCGCGGCAGCGAATCCATAGGCGCCATGCGTCTGCGCTTCTGCTGCCAGTACTGCCACCGGTGCCTGGGTCGGTCGCTCATTGCGCTCACTGACCGGAAGGGTCGCCAGCAGGGCGGGGCGGTCGGCGGAAATCGCGGACACACCGGTACCCAGGAGGGAGACGGAACCGAGCAGGCAGGAAGCGTCGACCGAGCGATCGGTCATTTTGGTGAAGGTCATGAAGCTGGTCACTGGTCTCGCCTCCTCTCGGCGTCTCGGGGACTCGGCCCGAGGGCCTGTCCCATGCGTATTCGGATAAGTACAGCACGGATCCAGGGCTTCGGAGAAGCCACCGTTTCCGTTGCTAAGAACCTATGGGTCTTCGCTGGGCATGTGCAAACTATTTTTCCGACGAGTTTCTACGCGTCGTCAGAATGCCCGGCCCCAACCTCCTGACCTGCGCAGATGGCCAGGACCTCGGCTCCGTACCGGTCAAGCTTACGGCCGCCCACCCCGGAGATCATCGCGAGCTCCCCCGCCTCGGACGGCGCGGCCTCCGCGATCGCCATCAGCGTCTTGTCCGTGAAGACGCAGTATGCGGGCAGGCCCTGCTCCTTCGACTGGGCGGCGCGCCACTCCCGCAGCCGCTCGTACAGGCCCTCGTCCATGTCGGACGGGCAGTCCTCACAGCGCATCAGCTTCAGCTCGCCGGCCTCGGTCAGGGTCTTGCCGCAGACCCGGCACCGCACCGGGCCGCGGGCTCCGCGCTTTCGCGGCCCTCGCTCGGCCGCGGAGCCCGCTCGGGCGCCCGGGGCCGCGGAGCCCGGCCGCAGGCCGTTCAGGAAGCGGCTGGGGCGCCTGGAGGCCCGGCCGCCGGGGGCGCGGGAGAGCGCCCAGGACAGGCTCAGGTGCAGCCGCGCCCGGGTGACGCCGACGTAGAGCAGCCGCCGCTCCTCCTCGACCTGCTCGTCGGTCTTCGCATAGGTGATCGGCATCATGCCGTCGGTGAGGCCGGCGAGGAACACGGCGTCCCACTCCAGGCCCTTCGCCGCGTGCAGCGAGGCCAGGGTGACGCCCTGGACGGTCGGGGCGTGCTGGGCGGCCTTGCGCTCCTCCAGTTCGATCGTGAGGTCCGCCAGGGTGGCCCCGGGCCGGCTCCGGGCGAAGTCCTCGGCGAGCCGGACCAGCGCGGCCAGCGATTCCCACTGGTCGCGCACGGCGCCGGAGCCGGCCGGCGGCCGGGCGCTCCAGCCGGTGGAGCTGAGCACCGCCCGGACCTGGGCGCCCAGCTCGACGACGTCGTCGAGCAGCGGGTCGTTCCCGCCGGAGCGGGCGGCTCCGCGCAGCGCGAGGATCGCCTTCTGGACCTCCTGGCGCTCGAAGAACCGCTCGGCTCCGCGCAGCTGGTAGGGGACCCCGGCGTCGGCGAGGGCCTGCTCGTAGATCTCGGACTGGGCGTTGATGCGGTAGAGCACGGCGATCTCGCCCGCCGGGACGCCCGCGGCGATCAGGTCCCGGATCCGGTGGGCGACGCCCTCGGCCTCGGCGGGCTCGTCCGCGTACTCGGTGTAGACGGGGTCGGGGCCGGTCTCGCGCTGCGAGATCAGCTCCAGCCGGTGCTCGGCGGCCCGGCCCTTGGCCTGGTTCAGGAGCCCGTTGGCGAGGTGGACCACCTGGGGGGTGGAGCGGTAGTCGCGGACCAGCTTGACCACCGTGGCCTGCGGATAGCGGGTGCGGAAGTTGAGCAGGTGGTCGGGGGTGGCGCCGGTGAAGGAGTAGATGGTCTGGCTGGCGTCACCGACGACGCAGAGGCTGTCGCGCTCGCCGAGCCACAGTTCCAGCAGCCGCTGCTGGAGCGGGCTGACGTCCTGGTACTCGTCGACGACGAAGTGCTGGTACTGGGTGCGGATCTGCTCGGCGATGTCATGGCGGTCCTGGAGGATGCCGACGGTCAGGAGCAGCACGTCCTCGAAGTCGATCATGCCGCGGTCGCGCTTGAGCTGTTCGTACGTCCCGTAGATCTGGGCGATCTCGGCCAGATCCCGGGGGGCCTCGCGGCCCGACTTGAGGGCGGCCACCGGGTAGTCGGCGGGCACGGTCTGGGTGACCTTCGCCCATTCGATCTCGCCCGTGACGTCGCGCAGCTCGTTGCGGTCGAGGCGGATACGGCAGCGCGCGCCGGCCTCGGCGACGAACTGGATCTTGCGCTCCAGCAGCCGGGGCACCTCGCCGCCGACCGCCTTCGGCCAGAAGTACTGGAGCTGACGCAGGGCGGCGGAGTGGAAGGTGCGGGCCTGGACCCCGCCCGCGCCCAGGGTGCGCAGGCGTCCGCGCATCTCGCCCGCGGCGCGGTTGGTGAAGGTGACGGCCAGCACGCTCGCGGGCATGAGCTGCCCGGACCGGACGCCGTAGGCGATGCGGTGGGTGATCGCGCGGGTCTTGCCGGTACCGGCGCCCGCCAGCACGCACACCGGCCCGCGCAGGGTCGTCGCGACCTCGCGCTGCTCCGGGTCGAGGCCCAGGAGCACCGCGTCCGCCGAGTCGGCGGCGGCGGGGAAGGATGAGGAGTGCGTTGCTGCTGTCACCCCGCCATGCTGCCAGGTCTCGTGGGTCGGGCGGGAAAATTGTCCACAGGCAGCACGTATCAGTCGTATCAGTCGTATCGGTCACACCGCGTGCGTGGGGGCGACCGTACGGGAATGGCCGCAGGGTCCCGTACGTTCGAGTACTCGGACCACCGAGCCCTCACGAAGGAGAGCGCAGCATGCAGGACACGGGCACCGTCACGATGTACAGCACGACCTGGTGCGGCTACTGCCGTCGGCTGAAGACCCAGCTGGACCGGGAAGGCATCGCGTACAACGAGATCAACATCGAGCTCGACCCGCAGTCCGCCGCGTTCGTGGAGAAGGCCAACGGCGGCAACCAGACGGTTCCGACCGTGCTGGTGAAGTCCGCCGCGGGCAGCGAGTCCGTCATGACCAACCCGAGCCTGGCCCAGGTCAAGCAGGCCCTCGCCGTCTGATCGGCCGCGAGGACCGACCGGGCGAGACCGGAGCACGAA
>NZ_JBSGZP010000760.1:0-3278 GCF_053611065.1 Streptomyces sp. NPDC054840 | reverse complement strand
GCGATGAGCGGCACCGGAGCTTCGACTCCCGTCTCGGGTCCGGGCGTCGGCTGGTGCGCGGCCAGGCGGAGCGAGTCCCGGAAGCGGTGGTGGTTGAACAGGCGGGAGAACTCGGTGAAATAGACCTCCGCGAGACCGTGGTCGCCGCGGATCACCAGCATGTTCTCGTCGTTCTTGTTCGCGGAGGGATTGCTGAAGTTGGCCGAGCCGGTGACCACGATCGGATCGTCGCCGAGCGGGTCGATCAGCAGGTACTTCGTGTGCAGGTACTCGATGTTGTTGGAGAACGGGTTGTCGTGCTCGGCAGCCCACCCCGCCAGGCCGCCCTCCTCGACAAGGCCGCAGGCCACCAGCTCGGTCTCGGGATCGGTGACCGAACTGCGGTGCGCGTCGGCGGTGCCGGCGTTCTCGAACAGCAGCCAGCGGAGCGCGGGGTGGTCGCCGGGGAGCTGGCCGGCGAACCGGGGATCGAAGTTGAACGGGAAGGTGACGCACACCAGGTCCTGGGCCGATCCGAAGAGCTCGGCCCAGCGGTCCTGAGCCGTGGTGCGCGTGTGCGGACTGAACACGACCGATATGCCCGCGGGCCAGGGGTCGGGCATCGGGTTGCTGGCGTCCACCCAGTTGTTGAGGGTGCCGGGGGACGGGTCCGCGACGAGCTGGGCCCAGTAGTCGAGGTACTGCCGCGCGAGAGGGGCGTCGGTGACGGTGTGTCCGACGTTGGACTGTCCGAAGATCCCGTTCTCGGTGATGTTGGTCGAACCGGTCCAGACGGCCCGGGGCGCACCCTCGTGGCTCGCGACCACGAACTTGTTGTGCGGGATCGTGGCCCGGGTTCGCCAGGTCACGACCAGGTCGTCGATACCGGCGGCGGCGACCGCTTCGCGGTTGTGCGGGTGGTCGTACACGACGAGTTGTACGTCCACGCCCGTGTCCGCGGCCACACGGAAGGCTTCGAGCACGGGCAGGTACTCGAACTCGTACAGCGCCGCACGCAGCTGCCCGCGGTCGCCGTCGGCCGTGCCGATGAAGGCGAGCAGTGCCTCCTCCAGGCCGCGCGACAGCCAGCGCCAGGCCTCACGGTTGGGGACGGAACGCGGGTGGAGGTTCTTGAAGCGTTCGGCGTACGCCTGCGAGGCGTACACGCCACGGTTGAACCAGACACCGTGCACGCCCGGCTCCTCGGTCCGCACCTGCAGCTCGACGGTCGAGACCGGGGTGAGTTCCTCCCCTGGGGTTCCGGTCATGGCGTGCACCCGATAGGTGTAGGCCCGCCCTGGCTTGGCGCGGTAGTCGGCCCAGGTGAACGTCTGGAACGGGTTCCAGTTGGACCCCCACCGGCGCCTCGCCTGTGGGAAGCGCAGGCGGTTGTCGAGCCAACGGTGCCGGCCTTCGGCGTGGTCGAACCGTTCGACTCCAAAACCCAGTACGTCGTTCATGGCGGCTCGATGGTGGTCGAACCCCAGGACCACCACATGGGTCCCGGCGATGGCTTGTACGCGCAATGGCCCGGAACTGCTCTGCACTCTCATGCCCATGCCTCCCGGTCCCCGGGACGTCAAGACCAGCTTCACCCCGCGCCGGGCCGAGCGCACTCCGGCGCGGGCGGGCCCCTCCCCGTCGCTCGGCCCCCTCCCTGCGCACGCGCGCGACCGGCTGAGGGATGACGACGCGAGGGCGTCGCCCTCGCCGAGGCCGTGGGCCGGGGGACGTGGAGCGCGACACATCCCCCGGACATCACCGGCCTACCGGTCCTGGGAGAGCCGGACCAGTTCGGCGAAGGAGCCGTCCAGTCGCACCAGCTCCTCGTAACCGCCCTGCTCGGTGATCCGTCCCGCGTCGAGGACGATGATCCGGTCGGCGAGGCGGCAGTTCTCCATCCGGTGGGTGACGATCACCGTGATCCGGTCGTCCTTCATGTCCCGCAGTCCGGAGAACACCATGTGCTCGCCGCGCGGGTCCATGGCGGACGTCGGCTCGTCCATGACCAGCAGACCCGGTTTCCGGTGGAACGCCCGCCCGCACGCCAGGCGCTGCCACTGGCCGCCGGAGGGCTCGTGCCCGCCCCAGATCGAGCGGGCCAGCAGGGTGTCCAGGCCGTCCGGGAACTCCTGGACGGTCGCCCGCATACCGACCGCGTCCAGGGCGTCCCAGACGGCCTCCTCACCGCGCGGACCGGGCTGGCCGAGCGTGATGTTCTCCCGGGTGGAGAAGGGCCAGTGCCCGTACGACTGGGTGACGAGGCCGACGTGCTGCCAGGCGGTGCGCTGGTCGGCGTCGGAGGTGGGGACACCGTCCCAGGAGACGATGCCGGAGGTCGGGGCGGTCAGCGAGGTCAGCAGCCGGATCAGGGTGGATTTCCCCGCGCCGTTCTCGCCGACGACGGCGATGACCTCACCCCGGGACAGGGTCAGGGACACCGGTCCGAGCGAGGGGCTGTCCTTGCCGGGGTACGTGTACGTGGCCTCCTCCAGGCGGATCTTCTGCGGCGCGACCTCCATCACCTGGGGGCCGCGCGGTCCCGACTTCTCGGCGGCCTCGGCGACGAAGGCGGTGTAGTCGCCGAGGTAGAGGGCGTGCTGGAACATCGCCGCCCCGTAGACGACGAGCTGCGAGAGGGCGGCGGTGGAGGTCCGCATGGCCACGATCGCCGTGCCGGCCGCGGCGATCGCCATGTACCCGCCCACGACGAGCCCGGCGAGGACTCCGTAGGTCGCCACGACGAAGACCCCCGAGGCGGTGGCGGCGGTCAGATGGACGGTCAGGTAGCGGGGTGCGGAGCTCACCATCCTGGAGTCGATGCGCTCGCAGACCGCCGCGTACCAGTGGTGGGCGTACGGACGCATGCTGTTGCCGCGCAGCTCGTCGGCGAGCTTCGGGGTGGTCAGGTGCCAGCGCATCATGTGCTTGATGTTGCGGGAGGCGATCGTCTGGTTGTGGAGCCGGTAGTCGAGGCGGGCGGCGTAGACCGAGCCGAGGCCGCGGGGGATCACCGACAGCAGGAGCAGCGGCAGCAGCGCGGGATGGACCACCGCGAGGACGGACGCCACGGCGACCATGTCGATCAGGCCGCCGGTGAAGCCGAGCGCATCCTGCAGCAGCATGGCGGAGCGGGCGGATCCGGTCTCGGCGGCCTCGGAACGCTCGGTGAAGTCGGGGGCGTCGTAGGCGGCGAGTTCGACGTCCATGTGGGCGTCGACCATGGCGCCCTGCGCGAGGTAGCTGTACACGTCCCGGCTGAACAGCGGCGGCGCGAGCAGCAGCGGCGACGCCCACAC
>NZ_JBSGZP010000759.1:0-3285 GCF_053611065.1 Streptomyces sp. NPDC054840 | reverse complement strand
GTCGCGGAACGGGGCCTTCCCGTTGCTTTCGCCCTGGCGGGGCCTCAGGTGCCGTACGGGGAACCGGATCCGCCCATCTGCTGCTGCAGGGCACCGGGGTTGTAGTGCCACCAGCCCTCGATGATCTCTCCGTCCAGGCACCGGAAGGTGGTGCTCCCGGACATCTCGTACGTCTTACCGGTCGGTGCGACTCCCATGAACGGGCCCTTGTGGGTGCCGCGCCAGTTCCACACCGTCGTGACCATGTCGCCCTCGGCCAGCTGGGCCACCGGCTCGAACGTCATGTCGAAGGCCGCGCGCCACGTCTCCATGTCCGACCGCATGGCCTCGCGTCCGATGACGGTGGACTCCGCCTTGCTGACGTCGTGGTCGATGTAGTTCGTCGCGAAGCACTCGTCGAGAACAGCCATGTTCCCCGCCATCGCCGCTTCCTCGAACACCCGCCGGGCGAGCTGCTTGTTGAGGTGCTCGTCGCGGACCACGTCGAGGTTCATGAACTTCGGCATGCCTTCGCAGAGAGCCACCATCTCCTGGAACATCCGGTCCGTCTCGGGGAGGTGGGAGTTCTTCATGGCGTCCTCGTACGAGGCGAACTCCACCATGTCCACGTAGTGGTTCCGGGCCTCACGGTCCTGGCCGATCATCGTGTGCGTGGCCGTGCGCCTACCGCTGCTCTGCTCCGCCCAGCGATCGATGAGCGCGTTCATCTCGTCGAACCGCCTGGTTTCGTAATCAATCACTTGTACGAATGTCATCGCGTCGCCTCCCGCGCTGGATGGGACAGGTCCAGTTTAGGGAGATTTCACCCGATCGGCCGCTCGTGACGAAGCTGGCGGGGCCCCTCCAGGGCTACTGGGGGCCGTACTTGCGGCCCGTGCGCGAGGACATCCCGCCCAGCAGTGCGCGTGGCGTCAGCTTCACCACGCCCATCAGCGCCTTGTACCGCGGGTCCGGGATCGACACCGTCTTCCCGCGGCCCAGATCGTCCAGGGCCGTGGCCACCAGCTTGTCGGCGTCCAGCCACATCCAGCCGGGGATGTTGTCCGTGCCCATGCCGGCCCGCTCGTGGAACTCCGTCCGGACGAAGCCGGGGCACAGCGCCATCAGCCGCACCCCTGAGCCCGCCAGGTCCCGCGCCGCGCCCTGGGTGAACTGCACGACCCAGGCCTTGCTCGCCCCGTAGGTACCGCGCGGTACGAAGGCGGCCACCGAGGCCACGTTGATCACGCCGCCGCGGCCGCGCGAGCGCATCGATTCGGTGGCCGCCGAGGTCAGCCGCAGGACCGCCTCGACGTGCACCTTCAGCATGGTCAGCTCGTCGGCCATGGAGACCTCGAGGTAGCGGCCCTTGTTGCCGAAGCCCGCGTTGTTGACCAGCAGGTCCACCGGGTGGGTGCGGTCGCCGAGGCGCTGCTCGACCGCCCCGATGCCCTCCTCCGTGGAGAGGTCGGCGACCAGTACGTCGGCCTCGATGCCGTGCCGGTCGTGCAGCTCGGTGGCCTGCTCGCCGAGCCGCTTCGTGTCGCGTGCCACCAGCACCAGATTGTGCCCCTGGGCGGCCAGCCGCCGGGCGAAGGCGGCGCCGATGCCCGCCGTGGATCCCGTAATCAACGCAGTCGTCATAGGCGCAACCTAGCTTCCCCCGATGACGGCGCTACCTCGCCCCGGCCCCTGCCCCGTACTTCTCCACGTACAGGCGAACCCGCTCCTGGGCCTCCGGCTCCATCGCCTCGCCCGCGGCCAGGGTGAGCGGCAGCAGGGCCCGCTCGGTGGTGAAGGCGCGGAACCACAGCTGCACCGTCACCTCGTGGTCCGGCCGGTGGATGATCTCGATCGGGTCGCCGGGGGAGACCGAGCCCGCCTTGATCACCCGCAGATACGCACCCGGCCGGGCCTCCCGTGTGAACCGCTTGACCCAGCCGGTCTCGCCCATGGCCCCCTGGAAGGTCCGGCACGGGATGCGGGCCGAGGCCACTTCGAGGACGAGGTCCGCGCCGACCCGCCAGCGGTCGCCGATCCGCGCCGTGTTCAGGTCGATGCCGGAGGTGGTGAGGTTCTCGCCGAACAGCCCCCCGGGCAGCTCGCGGCCCAGCATGTGCTCCCACAGGTCCAGGTCCTCGCGGGCGTACGCGTAGACGGCCTGGTGGTCGCCGCCGTGGTGCCGCCGGTCGCAGACGGCGTCGCCCTCCAGGCCGCTGCCGAGGCCGGTGGCCCTGGGGCCCGGGGCGAGGACGTGGACCGGTCCGGGGACGGGGCGCTTGGCGATGCCCGTCACCCCACCCTCCGCGTCCGTGTAGTCGACGGCCGCGGCGCGGCCGAGGTTCACAGAGATCAGGTGCATGGAGCCCATGGGATCACGCCGACCGAGCCGCCTCAAAGCGACATTGGGGTATTTACCGGCAAATCAAAGTAGGGCTTATGCTCGAAGGGTGATCGAAGCACGCCATCTCCGGGTCCTGCGCGCCGTCGCCGGGACCGGGTCCTTCTCCGCCGCCGCCCGTGAGCTCGGCTGCACCCAGCCGGCCGTCTCCCAGCAGATGAAGGCGCTGGAGCAGTCGGCGGGCACCCCGCTGCTCATCCGCACCGGCCGTGAGATGCGGCTGACCCAGGCGGGCGAGGCCCTGGTCCGCCACGCCGCGGGGATCCTGGCCGGGCTGACCGCCGCCGAGGAGGAGGTCGCTGCCATCGCGGGGCTGCGCGCGGGCCGGGTCCGGCTCGTGTCCTTCCCCAGCGGCAGCTCGACGCTGGTGCCGACCGCGCTCGCGGCGATGCGCGCCGAGCATCCGGGGACCCGGATCTCGCTGGTCGAGGCGGAGCCGCCGCGGTCGGTGGAGATGCTGCGCGAGGGCGACTGCGACCTGGCGCTGGCCTTCCGCTACGGCGGTGCGTCCCATTCCGCCGCGGAGTGGGACGACCTCGTGGTGCGGCCGCTGCTGACCGACCGGCTCGTCGGGCTGGTCCCGGAAGGGCACCGGCTGGCCGGGGCGGCGCGCGTGGGAATGGCGGAACTGGCGGACGAACCCTGGATCGCGGGCTGTCCGCGCTGCCGCCGCCATCTGGTGGAGGTGTGCGAGGGCGAGGGCTTCACCCCGCGCATCGACTTCGCCACCGACGACTACCCGGCGGTGGTCGGCCTGGTCGGCGCGGGGCTGGGGGTGGCGGTGCTGCCGGAGCTCGCGGTGGAGTCCGTACGGGCCAAGGGCGTGAGCACGGTGGCGGTGGAGCCGGCCGTCGAGCGGGAGGTCGTGGCGCTGACCCTGCCCGACCTGGCCAGGGTGCCGGCCG
>NZ_JBSGZP010000758.1:0-3288 GCF_053611065.1 Streptomyces sp. NPDC054840 | reverse complement strand
GAATCCCTGCCCGGGGACGGCGCGACCACGCGGGCTCCCCACGAGGTCCGGGCGCCGGTCCCCGGCCCGCGGGCGGCCGTACCCCGCATCCCCGCCGGAGGTGAGGAGGCCCGTACCGTCGCCTCCTGGGACCGCGACCTCGACGCCCTCGAAGGCGAGCTCCGGCGGGCCCGCGCGGCCGTCCGTGACGTCGAGCTGCCCGCCGCCCTGTCCGCCAGCCAGCTGCTCCGGCTCGCCGCCGACGAGCAGGGCTTCGTACGCGATCTCGCCCGCCCCATGCCGCGCCCCCCGCAGCCGGCCGCCCGCCAGGGCACCCGGTTCCACGCCTGGGTCGAGTCCCGGTTCGACGAGCTTCCGCTGCCCTTCCTCGACGTCCTCGACCCCGTCACCGACCTCCCCGGCGCCGGCTCCGACCAGGAGATCGCCGACGAGGCCGATCTCGACTTCCTCAAGGCCGCCTTCGAGCGCAGCCCGTACGCGGACCGGCCCCCCCACCGCATGGAGGCCCCGGTGCAGCTCACCCTCGCCGGCCGGGTCGTTCGCGGCCGGATCGACGCCGTCTACAAGAACCCGGACGGCTCGTACGAGATCGTCGACTGGAAGACCGGCCGCACCACCGAGGCCGACCCGCTCCAGCTCGCCGTCTACCGCGTGGCCTGGGCCGAGGCCACGAACACCCCCCTCGACCGGGTCACGGCCGCTTTCCTGCACGTCCGCAGCGGCCGCGTGATCCGCCCCCGCGACCTCCCGGACCGAGCCCGCCTTGAGCGGATCCTCCAAGGCGAATCGGACCCGGACGGTGACCATCAGGCGGACAGCTAGGCTCGGGGGCATGAGCGACACCCCGCCGGACAGCGTCGTCCGCACGTACATCGACACCCACCGCGCCGCCTTCCTCGACGACCTCGCCGAGTGGCTCCGCATTCCCTCCGTCTCGGCCCAGCCCGAGCACGCGGGCGACGTACGCCGCAGCGCCGAATGGCTCGCGGCCAAGCTCAAGGAGACCGGCTTCCCGGTCGCCGAGGTGTGGACCCCCTCCGATGCGAAGACGGGCCCCGGCGCGCCCGCCGTCTTCGCGCACTGGCCGAGCGAGGACCCGCACGCCCCGACCGTCCTCGTGTACGGGCACCACGACGTCCAGCCCGCCGCCCTCGCCGACGGCTGGCACACCGACCCGTTCGAGCCGGTGATCCGCGACGGCCGCATGTACGGGCGCGGCGCCGCCGACGACAAGGGCCAGGTGTTCTTCCACACCCTCGGGGTCAGGGCGCACCTGGCCGCCACCGGCGCCGCCGCTCCCGCCGTGCACCTCAAGCTCCTCATCGAGGGCGAGGAGGAGTCCGGCTCCCCGAACTTCCGCGCCCTCGTCGAGGACCGCGCCGCCGAGCTCGCCGCCGACGTCGTGATCGTCTCCGACACCGGCATGTGGTCCGAGACCACCCCCACCGTCTGCACCGGCATGCGCGGCGTCGCCGACTGCGAGATCGACTTCCACGGCCCGGACCAGGACATCCACTCCGGCGCCTTCGGCGGGGCCGTGCCCAATCCGGCCACCGTCGCCGCCCGCCTAGTCGCGGCCCTGCACGACGACGACGGGCGGGTCGCGATCCCCGGCTTCTACGACAACGTCGCCGAGCTGACGGACGCGGAGCGTGCGCTCATCGCCGAGCTGCCCTTCGACGAGGCCGAGTGGCTGCGTACGGCCAAGTCCCACGCGGCCGCGGGCGAGGCCGGGTACTCCACCCTGGAGCGCGTCTGGACCCGCCCCACGGCCGAGGTCAACGGGATCGGCGGCGGCTACCAGGGACCCGGCGGCAAGACCATCGTGCCCGCCTCCGCCCACCTGAAGCTGTCGTTCCGGCTGGTGTCCGGACAGGACCCGTACGAGATCGAGGCGGCCGTCAGGGACTGGGTCGCCGCCGGGACCCCGGACGGGATCCGCCACTCCATCACCTTCGGCGCGCCCACCCGCCCGTGCCTGACCCCGCTGGACCACCCGGCCCTGCAGTCGGTCGTCCGGGCCATGGGCCGCGCCTTCGGCCAGAAGATCCGCTTCACGCGGGAGGGCGGCTCCGGTCCCGCCGCGGACCTCCAGGACGTCCTGGACGCGCCCGTGCTCTTCCTCGGTATCTCGGTACCGTCCGACGGCTGGCACGCACCGAACGAGAAGGTCGAGCTGGACCTCCTGCTGAAGGGCGTCGAGACGACCGCGTACCTCTGGGGAGACCTGGCCGCCCACCACCGAGCCACCGCCTGACACCCGCCGCACACACCTGCCGTACCGAGCCTGCCTGTCCCACCACCGGGGGAGTTGGAAGTACCTGTGAGCACCCATACCGAGCGCCCACTCACCGAGCGCCCTCTTTCGCTCGCCGCGCCCAGCGGGATCGACCGCGCCGCGCACCACCGCCTCGACGAGGCGTGGCTCGCCGCGGCCTGGAGCCACCCGACGACCCGTGTCTTCGTCGTCTCGGGAGGCCAGGTCCTGATCGACGACACCGCCGACGGCGGTACCGGCATCGTGATGACCCCGGCCTTCGAGGCCCCGGTCACCGAGACCCACCGCTACTTCCTGGGCACCGACGAGGACGGCGTACGGTACTTCGCGCTGCAGAAGGACGCGCTGCCCGGCCGCATGGACCAGTCGGCCCGCCCGGCCGGCCTGCGTGAGGCCGGACTGCTGCTGTCCCCGCGCGACGCCGGGCTGATGGTGCACGCGGTGGCGCTGGAGAACTGGCAGCGCATGCACCGCTTCTGCTCGCGCTGCGGAGAGCGCACGGTGGTCGCGGCCGCCGGGCACATCCGCCGCTGCGCGGGCTGCGGCGCCGAGCACTACCCGCGCACCGACCCGGCCGTGATCATGCTGGTCACGGACGAGCACGACCGTGCGCTGCTGGGCCGCCAGGTGCACTGGCCCGAGGGCCGCTTCTCCACGCTGGCGGGGTTCGTGGAGCCGGGCGAGTCGATAGAGCAGTCCGTCATCCGCGAGGTGTGGGAGGAGGCGGGCGTCAAGGTCGGCGAGGTCGAGTACGTGGCCAGCCAGCCGTGGCCCTTCCCGTACAGCCTGATGCTGGGCTTCACGGCCCGCGCCACCACCTCGGAGATCACGGTGGACGGCGAGGAGATCGAGGAGGCCCGCTGGTTCTCCCGCGAGGAGCTGCGCGCGGCGTTCGCGTCGGGCGAGGTGCTGCCCCCGTCGGGCATCTCCATCGCCGCCCGGCTGGTCGAGCTCTGGTACGGCGAGCCGCTGCCGAAGGCTGCCGCGTAACCTTCGTCACTTCCCCACGT
>NZ_JBSGZP010000757.1:0-3294 GCF_053611065.1 Streptomyces sp. NPDC054840 | reverse complement strand
CCGTGGACCGGGCGCAGACGGGCTGAGCGCCGCCGCCTCGCCAAGGGCGCCGAGCCTTTACGAGGGGCGATGCCGGTGGCGACGGCGACCAGGGGAGAGGCGCCGGAAGAGGGAGCGCGCTCCGACGCCGTAGCAGCAGGCACCCGGAACCGGCCGGCCCGGCGGTCGGTGCATGAGACGCCCGGGAGAGGAAAGCCGCCGGGTATGACACGTACACCGAAACGAGAACCCGGCGGCGCCCCCGGGCCGCGGGGGACGGGTCGCACCGAGGGCGCGGGAGGGGACCGGCAGGTGGAAGAGCGGGCTCCGGACCGGCTGTCGCAGATGCCGAAACGGTCGTGGATGGCGACGCTGCGCGGCACGCTGAAGGAGTTCAAGGACGACGAGCTGGCCGACCGGGCCGCCGCTTTGACCTACTACGGCGTGCTGGCCCTCTTCCCGGCCCTGCTGGTGCTGGTATCGCTGCTGGGCATAGCCGGAGAGTCGGCGACCAAACAGGTGCTGGACAACCTGCAGAAGCTGGCACCCGGCTCCGCGCGCGATGTGATCAGCAATGCCGTCCAGCAGATCCAGGGCAACGCAGGCATCGGATCGCTCGTGGCGATCGTGGGCCTCGCGGTGGCGATCTGGTCGGCCTCCGGCTACGTCGCCGCGTTCATCCGCACCTCGAACGCCGTCTACGACATGCCCGAGGGCCGGCCGGTGTGGAAGGTGCTGCCCCTACGGCTGGCGCTGACGATCACACTGATGATCCTCGCGGTGGCCAGCGCCCTGATCGTGATCTTCACCGGCAATCTGGCCCGCCAGGCGGGCGCTGCGCTCGGCATCGGGGACACAGCGATGACGGTGTGGTCGATCGCGAAGTGGCCGGTCCTGGTCCTGCTGGTGACCATCATGATCGCGATCCTTTACTGGGCCGCCCCGAACGCCAAGGGCCGCGGTTACAAGTGGGTCACCCCCGGCAGCTTCCTGGCACTGGTGATCTGGATGGTCGCCTCGGCCGGCTTCGCGTTCTACGTGGCGAACTTCGCTTCGTACAACAAGACGTACGGCACCATCGCCGGCGTGATCGTCTTCCTGATCTGGCTGTGGATCACCAACCTGGCCATCCTCCTGGGCCTGGAGTTCGACGCCGAACTGGTGCGCCAGCGCGCCATCGCCGGCGGCCACCCCGAGAACGAGGAGCCCTACGTCGAGCCCCGGGACACGCGGAAGTGGAGTGATGAGGACCGCCGCCGCCTGGAGGGGGAACCGCATGACGCGGCCAAGGACAGGGCGGTGGCGCGGCACGGCGATCCCGGCCTCGGTGCGCGATAGTGATCTTCGGCCGACGAGGCAGAGGGCAGCACGGGACTCCGCCCGGGCACGGCAGCTCCTGCCTCCGGTCGTTACGAAGCCGTGGCGGGCGGCCGCGGGAATCATGGCGGCCGGCGGGGGACAGCGGGGCCGCAAGACGGCCGCCGCCCCGGGATCACGGCCACGACGTTGGCCAGAGCCGCTGTCCGACGCAGTGGCGGAACAGCTCGTCGAGCGACGCCGCGCGCGGTGCCGCCTGCGCGGTACCGGCGGTGCCATGGCGATCGAGCGGGTGCACAGCGGCGTGCACCACCCCTCCGGCATCGCGGCCGGCGCCGCCATCGGCCTGGCCGCATCCCCCCTCGTCCGGGCAACGCCCCGCCTGCTCATCCCGTGCGGGCCGACCTCCAGCGGCCGGCGGGTGACCCGCTGCGGGTGGGGTAGGCGCGCCGTGACAGCAGCGCGCACATCGCAGCAGCGCGCCCCTCACCACAGGGAGGGAGGGTTGCCACGGCAGCTCGTTCCGAGAGCCGCCACCAGCCGGCAGGGGCGAGTGCTTCGTCCTCATCGCGACGACCGGGCAGGTCATCGCGACCACATCGCCACCACAATCGCGACCGACGAGCACTTCGAAGCCAGGAGCCGGAGGAACCCGGCTGAACGGCATCGGCTCCGTCAAACGCAACGCCGACACCCCCCTCACAGGACACCCCCGGGACCAATCGGTCCCGCTGACCGGCGCGGCACCGCACAGCAAGGGCAGATGGCGGCCATCGTGCAGCCAGCGCGCCGAAAGCAGAGGGGAAGCAAGGAGGAACCCATGAGCGCCGTCGGACGCCCCCAGGGGCGCGGCAGCACCGAGGAATCGATGGCCGACCTCGTTTCGCAAGCATCACAGCAGATCTCAGAACTGGTCCGGGAAGAGATGCGGCTGGCCCGGGCGGAGATGACCCGGAAGGGCAGGCGCTTCGGGGTGGGCGGTGGTCTGGTCGGCGGGGCGGGCTTTGCCGGCATCCTCGCCGCGCAGGCCCTGGTCGCCGCCGTGATCGCCGCCCTCGCCCTGCTCCTGCCGGTCTGGGCGTCGGCTCTGATCATCGCGGCCCTGCTGGCCGCAGTGGCCGCAGTGACGGCCGCTGCCGGCAAGAAGCAGATCACCCAGGCCGGCACCCCCGCACCCCAGCAGACCATCGACAGCGTCCAGGCCGATGTGGCCGAGATCAAGGAGGCAGCACACCGATGAACACCCCCTCTCAGGGCGACAAGGAACCCGCACCCACTCCCGAGGAACTGCGCGAGCAGGTCCAGCACACCCGCGAGGAGCTCGGCCAGACGGTGGAGGCACTGGCAGCCAAGGCGGACGTCAAGGCGCAGGCGAAGGACAAGGCGGCCGAAATCAAGGAGCAGGCCGCCGAGAAGGCCACCCTGATGACCGACCAGCTCCGGGAAAAGGCCACGCACGCCGCCCAGCTGGTGAAGGACAAGACCCCCGATCCGGTCCTCGACAAGGCAGCACACGCGGCGGCCCAGGTACGCGACACCGCGGCCCGCGCCGGACAGTTCGCCGCCGAGAAGACTCCGAATCCGCTTCGCGAGAAGGCCGATCAGGCCGCCTCCATCGCGCGGGCCAACCGCACCCCGCTGCTCGCCGCGGCCGCCGCGCTCACCCTCTTCCTGCTCCTGCGCCGCAGCCGGAGGCACCGGTGAAAGCATCCAAGATCGCCTACAAGCCGGTCGGCCTGGCGCTCGGCGCCGCCAGCGGCATGATCGCCGGAGCCGCCTTCAAGCAGACGTGGAAGGTGATCGGCCACGACGACGATGCACCCGACGCCACCGACGAGCACCGCACCTGGCGAGAAGTCCTCCTGGCGGCGGCCCTGCAAGGCGCGATCTTCGCCCTGGTCAAGGCCGCGGTCGACCGGGCCGGAGCTGTCACGACCCGGCGCGTGACCGGCACCTGGCCCGGCTGAACGGACCGGGGTGACGCCGCCCCACGCCGGG
>NZ_JBSGZP010000756.1:0-3294 GCF_053611065.1 Streptomyces sp. NPDC054840 | reverse complement strand
CGAGTACGTCCAGTACGAGCCGCGGCCCTCCGCCTTGCGATGCACCACACCGGACGCCGCAACCCGGCAAACCTTCCCGGCCACAGCACTAGAAAGCGCTAGGGGCCGCCGGGGCCTTGCCGGCATCCGGCCGCTGAACAGCCGTGGGGGAGGCCAGGGCCCGGTCCCGGCGGACCGGGGGCTTCCTGCTGTCTGACATACGGATCCGACACGCTTCCGCTCCCGCCGCGGCTCACCTGCCCGTCCTACTCTTCAAGCATGGCTCTGTGGATGGCCTGGACCGTGATGTCGGTCGGCTCGGCGGGGGGAAGCATGGACGGCATCGAGGGAGCCGTGGCGGCTCTCGACAGGTCGGTGCAGCGGATTCTGGACCGGGACCCGACCATGACCGGCAGCCCGGCGACGGCACTGCGTGAGTCGGCGCGCGACATCCGCACGCGGATGCTCGGTGAGGGGCGGGCTGCCGTTGAGCAGGGGGAGCGCTGGTCGGCCGAGGTGGGAGAGGTGAGAGTGCTCCTCGTCCCCCGGGACGACGATTCCCCCGCCTGAGCTTGCCCCCACGCGCCGTTCCTGTCCCGGGGGCAGGGCGATCTCGCAGAACTCGTGAAGTGCTCCTGCCTCCGGCCGGCAGAGGTCCGGCGCCCGGTTGCGGGAGTCCGCCGGTCACGAGCAGCCGAACCAGCGCCCGATGGGGCGATCCGGGCAGGTGCGGCATTCGAAGATGTAGACGCCGCCGACGTCGCCGGGGCACAGACCTGCGGGGTTGTCTGCGGCTTCGGCCCAACCACTGTCGGTCCGGTCCACGTCCACCGGGCGGGCAGGAGCGGACGGGTCATGCACCGGACTCCAGGAGCGGGGTATGACAGCAGCACACCCGCCCCCGCGAGCGCTCTCGGAACCCGGCAGCGGCAAGAGCCCGACCGGACACTCCGAGGCGGGCCGCCTCCCTGTCCCGTCAGGCCCGCGCAGACAGCCCGCAGCGAAGCCGGCGCGGCCCGCGCACGCGGCACAAGGCGCCGGCCGGCCCGCGGCGGGTCACCCGGTGGCCATCCGCGCGAGCACGTGTCGGGCTGGGCGCCCGGCCGGCGGGCCGGCCGCTGCCGACCCGACAGGGCTCCGTACAGCCGACGGCGGCCGGTCGCCCCTCGCTGCACCCGCACGCGTGCGCCCCGCCCACGCCGCAGACGCCGCTATCTCGCGAAGGGCTGGGTAGCAGCCATTCATGGACGGGGTCAGGGACCGGTCGCGGATGGCGGTCATCGGGTCGTTGGAGGAGCTGACGAGGTTGCTCTCCGGCCGCCACGGGCTTTATGTGCGCTGGTCGAGAGGCCCGCAGTTCGATCTCTTCCCCGAGGCGTCGAGCCGGGACGAGCTCACCGGTGTCGAGCTGCCGGGCCTGTCGGCGAGCCCTATGGACGTCGAGGACTGGTGGGGGCAGCGGCCGCTGCGGACGTGGGCCGCGCGACGGCTGTACGACTACTCCCACCTGCCGCGGGTGAAGGACCCCCGGGTCAGGCCCTGGCTGCTCCTTGGCACGGAGGCCGGGCGCGGGCCTGACAACGAACCCCTCGTACGGGACGTGGAGCCCCTGGGGTGGGTGGACCAGAAAGTGATCGACGAAGCGGAAGAGGAGATCAAGCAGCAGCAAGGCGTATGGGGGCCGCTCAACCGCAGGTGACCCCTTCGACACTCCGAGAGGACCGAGATCATGGGTGATGCACAGCAGCCGGAGGCACGGCGCAGTGGTAAGGGCGCCGCGACCCCGCAGGAGAGCAGGCACCTCAAGGCGGCCCAGCCGAAGAACCCGACGAAGGCGGGCGAGGACCCGGAAAGCCGGTCCCAGACGGGCGGTCCCACCCCGCCTGAGCAGCGTCCCGACCACCCGTGACGCCGTGAGATCGCCGGCAGGCCCCGGTGCGGCCCTTCCTCTCCCCGGAGGAGGCCGTGTCCGGCATGTGGAGCCACAGCCACGAGTCGCATCACCGGCCCGGCTCCCGCTCGGTCGGGTTTCAGGCCGAGGCCGGCGACGGCACGTCGGTGAGGTCGCCGAGGAAGCCGGCGCTTCCCACATCCTCGTGGACACCGGCCCGTGGATGAGCGGGAGGGAGGTCATGCTGCCTGCCGGGACCGTCGTGCGCGTCGACATGAAGCAGGAGAGGATCCTGGTCGGCCCGGACAGGTACCGGATCAAGGCTGCCCCTGCGTACGACAAGGGCAGCCACCGTGGGAACGCCGCTTACCGCGAGCGGCTCGGCCGGTGTCGGCCGGTCCTACGAAGACAACCGGTGACACACCCGGCCCGCCCGCCCGCCCGCCCGCCGTCCGCCCGAGCCGGCCGGCCGGCTCGGCCCTGCCGCTGATGAAGGCGGCAGGGCCGTCACACGCGTACCGTCCCGAGGCTCTCGGACCGGCCGCTCGCGCCTTTCCACGTCTGCGCCACCCGGCGGTGACGCGGGGTTGGTCCGTTCAGGTGCGCAGTCGGCTGTTGGGACCGTCCGGGTCACCGGCGGCTTCGTTGTCGTTGAACCAGTAGTCGCCGGCGGCCAGGTACCGGAAGGTATGGGCGCCTTCCCTGGCCAGGGTGACCGTGACGGCCCGCCGTCCGTCCTCGCGCGGCTGCAGGGTGTGGATGCCGGGCTGCCAGTCGTTGAAGTCACCGACCACGCTGACCGGCCCCGGCGGCGTGTCCGCGGGAAGGACGAAGGTGACCTCGGTGCGGTCCTCGTGAGGCGTGTGCTCCAGCATGGCGCTCGGCTCCTGACAGTGCTGGGGGGATGGACGGAAGTGTGCGCCCATCCTCCGCACCCGGGCGACAGCCCGCACCCGCACATGCGGCGCGGCCACCTCACCCGGATCACGTCGGCCGGTGCCGGCACCCTGTCCGTCGGCCCTGCTGCGGGCTGAGGACTGCGGGCTGCGGGGGAGGGTGGGCCCTGATCCGCACGGCGATCGTTCGGGGCGCCTGGGCGACCACGTCCCCGGGCCGGCACACCGCAGGCGTGCCGGACCCCGTACACACCCTCCGCGCCGGTGCCGACTCCTTGAAGCCGGCCCGAATCCAGCTCGCCACGGCCACGGTGCGCCACACGGGTTCTTCTCCCCTGGGCGCGCAGGTGGCGCGGGTCTTCGGCGAGGGGAACCGACGGGTTGTGAGACGTCGCCGTCGGCGTCCTGCCGTCATCATTAGGGTGACTCGCTACTTGTCATCCTTTCGACGACATGTTACAACGGAAGCACGTTGAAGCGCATGGGCAGTTCCTGCCTGAACCCACCGGAGGTGTTTCGCGATGTTGA
>NZ_JBSGZP010000755.1:0-3300 GCF_053611065.1 Streptomyces sp. NPDC054840 | reverse complement strand
TGGCGTTCTCGGGACTGTCGGCGGACACCAGAAGCAGGGCGAGATCGGCCGCGCCGCAGGTGATGGCCAGCTCGGACACGGCCGCGTCCCAGGTGGGGCCGATGAGGGCGACCACCGCGGGGTCGGCGGCCAGCTCCTTGACCACCTGCGCGGCGCGCGCGGCGTCCCCGCCGTCGTCGGCGACACGCAGGGCCAGCCGGAACGCGGCGTCCGGCCGGCTGTTGTGCCGCTCCACGGCCAGTTTCATGCCGCGCTCGTGAGCCTGGCCGGTCTCCTTGCCGGGCCCGGTCAGGTCGGCCTGGAGGGCGAGGGTGTGGGTGCCGGGTTCGCGGGCGGGCGGCGTTGTCGTGCCGCGGGCCCGGCCGCGGGTGGTGAACCAGGCGACCGGCGCGCCGATGACGGCCAGGCCCGCGCCGGCCCCGAGCAGCCGTCTGCGCGTGAGGCCCTGTACGGCCGCCTCCGGCGCGTCGATCCGGGTCGGTTCCGGGGCGGGCAGGTCCAGCGCCCTGGTGGAACGCTCGGCGATGAGGCGGGGCAGCGGGGGCGGCAGCCAGTCCTCGCCGTCGGGGCCGGGAAGGCCGTCGCCGAGGAGGAGGCGCAGCGCGTCCGGGGTCGGCCGGGCCGCCGGGTCCTTCGCCAGGCAGGCCAGCACGGTATCGAGCAACTCCGGTGGTAGGTCGGAGAGTTCGGGCTCGTCGTGGACCGTTCGGTAGACCACCGCGGCCGCGTGCCCGCCGCCGAAGGGGCCGTGCCCGGTCGCCGCGTACGCCAGGACGCAGCCGAGGGAGAACACGTCGCTCGGGGCGCCGGCCGCGATGCCGTCCGTGCGGGCCTGCTCCGGTGCCAGGTATCCCGGGGTGCCGAGGACGGCGTCCACGGCGGTCAGCGTGACCGCGCCCTCGGCCCGCGCGATGCCGAAGTCGATCAGCCGTGGCCCGTCCGGGGCGAGCAGGATGTTGCCCGGTTTGACGTCGCGGTGGACCAGCCCGGCGGCGTGCACCTGGGCCAGGGCCTCGGCGAGCCGCGAGCCCAGGGTCCGTACCGCCCGGACGGGCAGCGGACCGTACCCTCCCACCGCCTCGGACAGGGACGGGCCCGGGACGTAGGGGGTGGCCAGCCAGGGCTCGCGCGCCTGCGGGTCGGCGGCGACGATCGGGACCACCCAGCGCCCGGTCAGCTGCCCGGCGGCCTCCACCTCGCGCCGGAACCGGGCGCGGAAGTCCGGGTTCGCGGCGTGGTCGGCGCGGATGACCTTGACGGCGACGAGGGTGCCGGTGGCGGAGCGCGCGAGGTACACGGTGCCCATACCGCCCGAACCGAGCCGCCCCAGCAGCCGGTTGCCCCCGATCGCGGCCGGATCGGCGGGGGTGAGGGGGCGCATCGGGGGCTATCCCTCCGCGGGCTGGACGACCGGGCCGACGTAGCGCATCAGGCCCCCTTCCACCTTGTGCGTGAAGTAGATGTTGCCCTTGAGCTGCCGTCGCTCGTTGAAGGTGTACTGCTTGGTCAGGCCTTGGAAGGTGCTTTGGGTGAGCGCGGTCAGCAGACCGGCACGGGTCGGGCGTGCGCCGCCCGCCGCGGTGGCGACCAGCCGGTCGATGATCAGGCGGGTGGCGTCGAAGGCCTCCGCGGTCCAGATGTCGGGGGCCGATCCGTACGCCGCCCGGTGGGCCCGGGTCACCTCCGCGACCTCGGGGGCCTCGGGGCCGGTGTACGGCGTGAAGAACTGCCAGCCTTCGGCGGCCGGGCCTGCCGCGGCGAGGAACTCGGGGCCGGCGATGGTGTAGTCGGCCGCGCGGGGGCCCTTGAAGCCGGCGGCGGCCAGCAGCCCGGCGACCTTGGCTCCGCCGGCCGGGGTGCCGGTGTAGAAGAAGCCGTCGACGCCGTGCGCGAGCATGTCGGTGATCACCGGGGCCAGATCGGTCGCTCCGCGCGGGACGACGCGACCGTAGTAGGTGGCCTCGGGGGCGAAGAGGGCGATGGTGCGGGTCACGAGCTGGGCCGCCTGCCAGGTGTCCGTGTCCCCGCCGCGGTCGTTGAGGATGCCCATCCGCCGGACGCCCTGCTTCCCGGCGAGCTGCAGGTTGACCATGGCGGCCTGGGACGAGGAGATCGGGCAGCTCTGGAAGAAGCTGCGCCGGTCGGTGATGCTGAAGGTGGTCGCCAGGGCGGACACGGTCACGAGGGGTACGGAGGCCTCGCCGTAGAGTTCGAGGCACGGGATCACGGAGTCGTTGCCGGTGGGGCCGACGACGGCGAACAGATCACGGTCGGCGATGAGTCGGGTGGCGGCGGCCGCCGAACGGTCGGCCTTCCCGGCGTCGTCGGCGGTGGCGACGGTGAGCGTGAACAGCTTGTCCTTGCGGGAGTTGAAGGCCTCGACGGCCAGGCGCACCCCGCGTTCCTGGGCCTGACCGGCGGCCTTCTGCGGACCGGAGAGATCGGCGTGCACACCGATCACCCACTGTCTCGGGGTGTCCGAGCCCGACGTCCTGGGCTTGTCCTGCTCGCGCAGCGCCAGCCAGGCGGCCAGGCCGCCGCCGACCGCGAGCACGGCGCTGCCGGAGGCGAGCGCGAGGAACCGTCTGCGGGAGGGCGCCGGCGCGGCCGTGCCTGGCGCGGGGGCGGCGTCCGGGTCGGCGACTGTTTCGTCGATGCCCGGCAGGGCGAGCAGCACGGCGGCGCGCTCGGCGATGGTCGCGACGACCGGGTCGGGCAGCCAGTCGGTGCCTTCCCCGGGGGTGTCCTCGGTCAGCGCCGCGTCCAGCTCGCTCGCGGTGGGCCGGATGTCGGGGTGTTTGGCGACGCAGGTGCGCAGCAGCGCGGCGAGTTCGGGGTCGGCGAGGACCTCGGGGCCGAAGTCGGGCTCGTCGTGGACCGTGCGGTAGAGCACCGCGTCCACGGTACCGGTGCCGAAGGGCAGCCGTCCGGTGGCGGCGTACGCGAGGAGGCAGCCGAGCGAGAAGACATCGCCGGCCGGTTCGGCGGGGCGGCCCTCGGCCTGTTCGGGCGAGAGGAAGCCGGGAGTGCCGAGTACGGCGTCGGCTGAGGTCAGGGCGGTGTGTTCGCCGCCGCGGGCGATCCCGAAGTCGATGAGCCGGGGCCGGTCCATGCCGAGGAGGACGTTCCCGGGCTTCACGTCGCGGTGTACGAGGCCCTGCGCGTGCATCGTCCCCAGGGCCTTGGCGAGGGCCTTGCCGAGGATCCGTACGGCCCGCAGCGGGAGCGGGCCGTGGGCCGCCACGGCCTCGGCGAGGGAGGGTCCGGCGACGAAGGAGGTGGCGAGCCACGGTTCCGAGG
>NZ_JBSGZP010000754.1:0-3313 GCF_053611065.1 Streptomyces sp. NPDC054840 | reverse complement strand
GCAGCCACGGCGCCGGCGTCGTCCTCGACGCCGAAGCCCTTCCCCTGATCGTCGGCGCCGCGCTGGCCGACGGCTATGAAGTCATCGACCTGCGCCAGTTCCTCGAAGCTCCGGCGGGGACCCGGTGACGGTCGCCCTCACGAGGCGGGCCGCAGCCTTCGTCAGCCGGTGGCCCGCGATCCGGCAGGCCGCCAGGGAGACGATGACCCGGACTACGGAGAACCGGTCGTTGGCGACTTCCGCCTGACGGGTGGCTGCGGCCGAACAGGAACCGCGGCCGTGTGCGGGGGCGCAGGTCCGCTCGGTTCGGCGGGCGGAAAATACCCACACGCGCCCGGCCCGACGACCACGTAATGTCACCCTGTCGATCACTGGGAGGGGACATTGATGCAGGTCGGGTCCAGACGCGGCTTCATGGTGGCGGCGGCCGCCATCACCACCGCGGCTTCCGTCGGCGCCTGCCGCAGCAGGAATGACGGGGGCGGCGACCCGCTCGACGTCTCGGCGAGCGCGAACCTCCCCGCCGCCCCGGAATCCCTGGACTCCGACGGCACCACCATCGTGCTCGGTGACCCCGGCGCTCCGCTCGCTGTCCGGTTGTACGAGGACATGAGCTGCCCGGCGTGCGCCGAGTTCGAGACGGAGGGCACCGCCCCGTACCTGAAGCGCGCGGCCCGCAACGGCGCGCTGCAGTTGCAGTTCACGATCGGGTCCTTCCTGGGACCGGGCTCGAAGTTCGCGGCAAACGCCCTGCGCGCCGCCCTGGACCAGCACAAGTTCGCCGACTACCACGACCTGCTGTACCGCGAACAGAGCCGGGTGCGGAAGTCAGGTGGCTTCACGCGGGACCGGCTGCTGGGACTGGCCATCATGATTCCGGGCCTGCGCGGCCCGGAGTTCGACGCGGCCGTGCTGGAGACGAAGCACCGGGACTTCGTCGAAGCCGCCGACGAGGTGCTCCGGAGGTCACCCGTACCGGGAACCCCCGCCATGGCGATCGACGGAGCCCTCGTCCCGTCGGACCGCCACGAGCTCTACACCGATCGCAGCCGCCTCCACCGGCACCTCAGGAAGTCGGCCCGGGCCGCGGAGCAGGCGTGAGGCGTCGGCGGAAGAAGTAGCTCCGGCTCGCCGACCCGTAAGCGACGGCGGATGTTGCCCGGCAGGACGGCGGGGTACGCGACCGCGGCGGCCGACGCGCCACCGCCGGTCATACGGCAGGGTCACCGCGCACGGCATCCGCACCGAGCCTGTGCGCCTGGCGCGGATCGGCCTGAGCGTCCTCGGCGGCTGAGCCGCCACCGGGGCACGCCGTACGGGGGCGGCGTGGGCGACCGGCCGAGCAGATCCTGCTGGTCGTCACCGACCCACGTCACATGGCCGTCCGGCGGGAGCGGTACCGCGGGCACGTCCAGGAGTGACCTGCCTCACACACTGTCACATCTCGCTGACGCGAGGTGTCTTGATGTCGAACCGGCCAGGACGAAGGAGAGACATCATGACTCAGCACACCGATGTGGTCGTGATCGGCGGAGGATACGCGGGTGTCATGGCGGCCAACCGCCTGACGCAGCGGGACGCCGTGACGGTGACCCTGATCAACCCCCGCGCGAACTTCGTCGAGCGGATCCGCTTGCACCAGCTGGCGGCCGGGACCGACGACGCGGTCGTCGAGTACCGGCAGGTCCTCGCCGAGGGCGTCCGGCTGGTCGTGGACACCGTGACGCGGATCAACGCCTCGGAGCGCAGTGTGACGCTGGGGACCGGCGCCCCGATCGGCTACGACTACCTGGTCTACGCGGTGGGCAGCGGCAGCGCCGACCTCCGCGTGCCCGGCGCCGCCGAGTTCGCCTACCCGATCACCACGCTGGAGGAGACTCAGCGGCTGCGGCCGGTCCTCGACGCCGCCGCCCCCACGGCGGCGGTGACGGTGGTCGGGGCGGGTCCGACGGGCATCGAGACCGCCGCCGAGCTCGCGGAACAGGGCCGCCGCGTGACCCTGGTCTGCGGTGGAGTGCTCGGCCCCTACCTGCACGCCCGGGGCCGCCGGTCGGTCGCGGCCCGGATGGCCAGGCTCGGGGTGACCGTGCTCGACGGCCCCGGGACGAAGGTGACGGCGGTGACCCGGGATGCGGTGGAGCTCGGTGACGGCCGCGAGGTGCGCAGCGAGGTCACCGTCTGGACCGCCGGATTCGGCGTGCCGGACCTGGCCGCGCGCAGCGGGCTGAGCACGGACGCGCTGGGCCGCCTGCTCACGGACGAGACGCTGACGAGCGTGGACGACGACCGCGTCGTCGCGGCGGGTGACTCGGCGGCGCCGTCGGACCTGCCGCTGCGGATGAGCTGCCAGGCCGCGATGCCCTTGGGCGCGCGGGCCGCCGACACGGTGCTCAGCCGGATCGACGGAGAGCGGCCCGCGCCCCTCAACCAGGTGTTCGCCGGACAGTGCATCAGCCTGGGCCGACGCGCCGGCATGTTCCAGTTCGCCCACAGGAACGACGTCGCGCTGTGGTTCCACATCGCCGGTCGCGCCGGGGCGAAGGTCAAGGAACTCGTGTGCAAGGGCACCGTCAAGCACCTGGCCGACGAGGCCGGCAAGCCCGGTTCGTACGGCCTGCACCGCGTCTCGGGAGGTGACCAGCGCGGCCAGCGGCTGCGCGCCGAGCGCGGTGGGAGGACGGCCACCGCCGATCGGCCGGCCTGATCGCTCCTCCCGCTCGTGAACTCACGTCGCATCGGAGACCTCACTGACCCTGCGGTGAGGCGGGGCCGACGGCCCGCGCGGCCGGGCCCGAGGGGCGCCCCCCGGTCGAACTCCCGGACCTCGAACGGCTTTCGGCGGCGCTCCGGCCGGTTCCGGCGAGCTCAGGCCGGTTCCGGCGAGCTCCGCGGACCACCGCACCTCACGGGTCGTGACCGAGGGAATTCAGCAGGTAGTAATTAGGTGAATTCCTGACTGAATTCCCGTCAATAAGCCTCCGGTTCATATCTCGATTTGATAACAACCCACCAAGGAAGGACTGGACCATTAGGGTGCGACGCGCGTAACTGCCTTGGATTTATTGCAAGTTGATTGTTCGTCAAATCCGGTCGACAGGTAACGGAATGATATCCCGGTGCACGCCCCCGTTTGTCCGAATTTTCCTCCGCATTCGTCTGGCAGGCTTCCGCGCACCTAGTCTTCCGACAATGATTTGAGGTGCCCATGACAGGACGTCGCAGACGGCCTGCCGCCGCCGACCACCGCCGCAAACCGCGGCGGTTGATACTCGTCACCGCCGCCACCGCAGCGGCGGGGCTGATAGCCGCAGGC
>NZ_JBSGZP010000753.1:0-3319 GCF_053611065.1 Streptomyces sp. NPDC054840 | reverse complement strand
CCCCGCGCCGGGCAGGGCCCGGACCGGCACCGGCCGGCTCCGCCAGCCGCCCACCCCCGCCCACGCAGGCCCAAGGCCCCGGCCGCGGCCCCCCGGACGGGGCCCGTCCTGGTGTGCAGCCGGCGGAGGCGGTCAGCCGCCGCACTGGCAGGGGGCGCCGGACTGGCAGCCGCAGCCGCAGCCGGAGCCGCACCCGCAGGCCGCGAGCAGCGGTAGCCGCAGCGGCTCCGGCCTCGGGGGCTGCTCCTGCTCCGGGGTGATGGGGACGGGGGAATCGGGCATGGTTCCTCCTTGCAGGGGCGGTGCCCCGCGGCATACGGGACTTCGTACGACGACCGCCCTCGCCCTCATTCATGCCCAGCGGTACCGGCGCGTCAACGGCGCATTGGGGCTCGGCGTGGCCCCCGGTCCGGATGCCCTCGCCCGGATTCCCCGCCTCCGTGGACGGTGTGTCAGACGCCCTCGACCTGGGTCGGCTGCTGGAGGTCGTCCGCGTGCTCACCCGTCACCAGGTACACCACGCGCTTGGCCACCGACACCGCGTGGTCCGCGAAGCGCTCGTAGTAGCGGCCCAGCAGGGTCACGTCCACGGCCGTCTCGATGCCGTGCTTCCAGCGGTCGTCCATCAGGTGCTGGAACAGCGTGCGGTGCAGCTGGTCCATCTCGTCGTCGTCCTGCTCCAGCTGGAGGGCGAGGTCGACGTCCTTCGTGATGATGACCTCGGCGGCCTTCGCCATCAGGCGCTGCGCCAGCTGCCCCATCTCCAGGATGGTGGCGTGCAGGTCGTGCGGAACCGCGCGGTCCGGGAAGCGCAGCCGCGCGAGCTTCGCCACGTGCTGCGCCAGGTCGCCGGAGCGCTCCAGGTCGGCGCTCATCCGCAGCGACGTCACCACGATGCGCAGGTCGGTGGCGACCGGCTGCTGGCGGGCCAGCAGGGCGATGGCGCGGGCCTCCAGGTCGTGCTGGAGGTCGTCGACCTTCTGGTCGGCGGCGATGACGCTCTCGGCGAGCTTCAGGTCGGCGTCGAGCATGGACGTCGTGGCCCGCCCGATCGCGGAACCGACGAGCCGGGCCATCTCGACCAGGCCTTCTCCGATCGAGTCCAGTTCCTCGTGGTACGCGTCGCGCATGTCTCGTGTCCCTCTCTCGACCTACTACTGCGGTACTGCCCGGGGGCGGGCCGGGGCGGCCTTCGGCCCCACGTTGACACGGTGAGCCGCAAACGCGTCCGACTCCGGCACCTCAAGTGAATCAACCCGGTCGTCAGGGTGAACTCTGGGCGACGACTGTTCGAGGTGCCACCCGAACGGCTGTGGAAGTGTCGTCGCGCCTGCTTAACCTGGATCCATGGACGTGAACGCGGCGGTCGCCGCAGCTGCAGCGATCGCCGGTCTTTGCACCGGTGTGATCGCGATGCTGGCGTTCCGCTGGAGCGAGCGCGACCAGGCCCGCCCCACCCGGAGCTCCATGCGCCCCGACATCAACGCGGTGCTGCCGCCCGGCGTGGACACCGTCCTCTCCGTGCTGCGCTCCTCGGCGGTCGTACTGGACGAGGGGGACGCGGTGGTCAAGGCCAGCTCGGCGGCGTACGCCCTCGGCCTGGTCCGCGGCGGCAAGCTCGCCGTCGAGCCGATGCTCCACATGGCCCGCGACACCCGCCGCGACGGGGAGATACGCCAGGTCGAGCTTGACCTGCCCCGGCGCGGTACCGGCCGGGGAGAGGCCCTCGCGGTCTCGGCGCGCGTCGCCCCGCTCGGCTCCCGTCTGGTGCTCCTCCTGGTCGAGGACCTCACCGAGGCCCGCCGCATCGAGGCCGTACGCCGCGACTTCGTGGCCAACGTGTCGCACGAGCTGAAGACCCCGGTCGGGGCGATCTCCCTGCTGTCCGAGGCCGTCATGGACGCCGCGGACGACCCCGAGGCGGTCAGCCGCTTCGCCGGCCGCATGCAGATCGAGTCCACCCGGCTGATCAACCTCGTGCAGGAGCTCATCGACCTCTCCCGGGTGCAGAACGACGACCCGCTGGAGGACGCCGAGCCCGTACGCGTGGACACGCTGGTCGCCGAGGCCATCGACCGCTGCCGCCACACGGCGTCCTCCAAGCAGATCACCATGGCCGCGGGCGGCACCGCCGACCTGCGCGTCTGGGGCCACCGCGGACAGCTCGCCGCCGCCCTCGGAAATCTGGTCGAGAACGCCGTCAACTACAGTCCCGCCCGCACCCGCGTCGGCATCGCCGGGCGCAGGGTGACGGCTCCTGGGGGAGACTTGATCGAGATCGCCGTGACCGACCAGGGCATCGGCATCCCGGAAAAGGACCGCGAGCGCATCTTCGAGCGCTTCTACCGCGTGGACCCGGCCCGCTCCCGAGCCACGGGAGGAACGGGCCTCGGCCTCGCGATCGTGAAGCACGTGGCGGCCTCGCACGGCGGGGAGGTGTCGGTATGGAGCTCGGAGGGCCAGGGTTCCACGTTCACCCTGCGACTCCCTGAGGCGGCCGCGCCGGCCCCGGCGGCGGCCCACGCCACCCACCCGACCCCTGCCTGAACCAGAACCGCTCCAGCCATTCCTGCCCCGGAGGTCCTTCCGTGACCCGAGTGCTCGTCGTCGAGGATGAGGAATCCTTCAGCGACGCCCTGTCCTACATGCTCCGCAAGGAGGGCTTCGAGGTCGCCATCGCCGCGACCGGGCCCGACGGGCTCGACGAGTTCGAGCGCAACGGCGCCGACCTCGTCCTGCTCGACCTCATGCTCCCCGGACTGCCGGGCACGGAGGTCTGCCGGCAGCTGCGCGGCCGCTCCAACGTCCCCGTGATCATGGTGACCGCCAAGGACAGCGAGATCGACAAGGTCGTCGGGCTGGAGATAGGAGCAGATGACTACGTCACCAAGCCCTTCTCCTCCCGCGAGCTGGTCGCCCGCATCCGCGCGGTTCTGCGCCGCCGCGGCGAGCCGGAGGAGGTCACCCCGGCGGCCCTGGAGGCCGGCCCCGTACGGATGGACGTCGACCGCCACGTGGTCACCGTCTCCGGCGGCAAGGTGGACCTCCCGCTGAAGGAGTTCGACCTGCTGGAGATGCTGCTGCGCAACGCGGGCCGCGTGCTGACCCGTATGCAGCTCATCGACCGGGTCTGGGGCGCCGACTACGTCGGTGACACCAAGACGCTGGACGTGCACGTCAAGCGTCTGCGGGCCAAGATCGAGCCGGACCCGGGCGCGCCGCGCTACCTGGTGACGGTGCGCGGCCTCGGCTACAAGTTCGAGCCGTAGGCCTGACCGGCCGGGCAAGGCTCTCGGAGATGTGAGAGATACGGGAAGGG
>NZ_JBSGZP010000752.1:0-3322 GCF_053611065.1 Streptomyces sp. NPDC054840 | reverse complement strand
GCTCGGGCCGATCCCGGTCGCGCCGCCGCAGCGCCGCAGCGGGCGGCGACGACGTCGCTGGGAGTGATCGGGCTCCGGCGGGCCGAGCGGGCCTCAGTGGGCCGAGCGGGCCTCAGTGGGCCGAGCGGGCCTCAGTGGGCCGAGCCGCGCCCCAGCGGGCCGGTGGGGCCGACAGGGCCGACTTCAGGGCCCGGACCAGGGCCTGCGCCCGGGGGTCCGCGGTGACCGACCTGGCCAGGGCGTTGGTGACGTAGCCGAAGCCGATGCCCGCCTCCGGGTCCGCGAAGGCCAGGGAGCCGCCGCGGCCGGGGTGGCCGAAGGAGGCCGGCGAGAGCAGCGGGGAGGCCGGGCCGTGCAGCATGTAGCCGGCGCCGAAGCGGGTGTTCACGACGAGCACCCGGTCCGGCCCGGCGGAGTGCTCCCGGGCGGCGAGCGCGGTGGTGGCCGGGGTGAAGATCCGCGCGCCGTCCTCGACCACGCCGATGGTGGCCCCGTAGAACCGGGCCAGGGCTCGGGCCGTCCCGATGCCGTTCGAGGCGGGGAGCTCGGCGGCCCGGTAGGCGGGGTCGTTCTCGTCGGGCAGCGGGTCGATGGCGGCGAAGGCGCGGCGGGTGAGGGAGTCCGGGTCGGCGTAGGCCTCGGAAACGTTTCGCCGCGGCCGGGTCCGCAGCATGCCCGCGCTCTCGGGCGGCTCCACCGGCGCCACCCGGCCCACCCGGTGGGTCTCGGTCTCCGGCAGGCCGATCCAGAACTCCAGCCCCAGCGGTTCGGCGATCTCCTCCGCCAGGACCGAGCCCACCGTGCGGCCGGTCGCCCGCAGCACCAGCTCGGACAGCAGCCAGCTGTAGGTCTGCGCGTGGTAACCGTGCTCGGTGCCCGGCTCCCAGGAGGGCTGCTGCGCGGCGACCGCGCGCGCCCCGGACACCCCGTCGGCGGCCTCGGCCGCGCTCAGCCCCCGGTCCAGCGCCGGTATGCCCGCGCGGTGCGCGAGCACGTCGCGGACCAGGATCCGCTCCTTGCCGCCCGTCTTGAACTCCGGCCAGTACGAGCCCACGGGCGCGTCCAGGTCCAGCAGCCCGCGCTGGTGCAGCAGCAGCGGCACGGCGGCCGCCACGCCCTTGGTGGCGGAGCGGACGATCTGCGCGGTGTCCTCGGCCCAGGGCTCGGTGCCCTCCGCGTCCCGGGTGCCGCCCCACAGGTCGACGACCTTGCGGCCGTCGCGGTACACGGCCACGGCCGCGCCCCGGTCTCCGAGCACCTCGAAGTTGCGTACGAACGCGTCTCTGACGGGCTCGAAGCCCTCCGCCACCGTCCCGTGGACTTCCACGTCTACTCCCAGCACCTGCCGCGGCGCCCCGACGACGCCCACGTCAGAGTGCAACACCCGCCGGACGACCCTGCTTCCCGGGTCTCCCGGAGCCCCGCCCCGGCGCCGGTCAGTGCGCGGGGTGCGTCAGAAGGGGCGTGCGGGGGTCGAAGCCGAACGGGAGCTCCAGCCGGTGGGCCCGCATCAGCGTGTCGTCGCACAGGAGCTCCTGCGTGCGGCCGTCCGCCGCGATGACCCCTTCGCTGAGGATCACCGAGCGCGGGCACAGTTCCAGGGCGTACGGCAGGTCGTGCGTCACCATCAGCACGGTCACGTCCAGCGAGCGCAGGATGTCCGCGAGCTCACGGCGCGAGGCCGGGTCGAGATTGGACGAGGGCTCGTCCAGGACCAGGATGTCGGGCCGCATGGCCAGAACGGTCGCCACCGCGACGCGGCGGCGCTGGCCGAAGGACAGGTGGTGCGGCGGCCGGTCGGCGAAGTCCGCCATCCCGACCTGGTCCAGGGCCGCCCGGACCCGCTCCTCCAGCTCGGCGCCGCGCATTCCGGCCGCCGCCGGGCCGAAGGCCACGTCCTCGCGCACGGTCGGCATGAACAGCTGGTCGTCGGGGTCCTGGAAGACGATCCCGACCCGGCGGCGGATCTCGGCGAGGTTGCGCTTCTCGACCGGGAGCCCGGCCACGGCCACCGATCCGAGCCCGCCGCCGAGGATGCCGTTGAGGTGCAGCACCAGCGTGGTCTTGCCCGCGCCGTTGGGTCCGAGCAGGGCGACCCGCTCGCCCCGCCCGACGGTGAGGTCCACGCCGAAGAGGGCCTGGTGGCCGTCCGGGTAGGCGTAGGCGAGGCCCGCGACTTCGAGGGAGGGAGTACGGGTCTCAGCGGTACTGGTCACAGGGCTACTGGTCACAGGGTCCATCCCATCAGACAGACGGCGAGCGCCGTCACCGGGAGTACGGCGGCGCCCGCCCACTGGGCGCGCGTGGCGGCGACCTGGTCGATCACCGGCATCGAGCCGGTGTAGCCACGGCTGACCATCGCGAGGTAGACCCGCTCGCCGCGCTCGTACGAGCGGATGAACAGCGCGCCGGCGGTCTTGGCCAGCACCCCCCAGTGCCGGATTCCGCCGGCCTCGAAGCCGCGGGAGCGGCGGGCGATGGACATCCGGCGCAACTCGTCGCTGATCACATCGCCGTAGCGGATCATGAAGGAGGCGATCTGGACGAGCAGGGGAGGCAGCTTCAGCCGTTGCAGTCCCAGCAGCAGGGCCCGCAGTTCGGTCGTCGAGGCGAGCAGGACGGAGGCGGCCACCCCGAGGGTTCCCTTGGCGAGGACGTTCCAGGCACCCCAGAGGCCCGAGACGCTGAGCGACATGCCGAGCACCTGCACCCGCTCGCCCTCGGCCACGAACGGCATGAGCACGGCGAAGGCGACGAAGGGCACCTCGATCAGCAGCCGCCGGAGCAGGAAGCCGGCCGGGATCCGGGCGACGGCGGCCGCTCCGGCGATGAGGACGGCGTAGAGGCCGAAGGCCCACACCGCCTCGCGCGGGGTGGACACGACGACCACGACGAAGGCCAGGGTCGCGGCCAGTTTGCAGTGCGGGGGCAGCTCGTGGACCGGCGAGTGGCCGTGCCGGTAGAGCTTGTGGGCGTGACCGGCCCCCATGTCAGCCTGCCGAGACGGAGGTGGAGGCGGAGGTGGCGGTCAGGTCTTGCGTCCGGCGGCGGCGCACGGCCCAGAAGATCCCGGTGCCCGCGACGACGGTCACGCCGACGCCGATCACCCCGGCGAGGCCGCCGGACAGGCGGGCGTCGTCCACGTCCTTGACGCCGTAGTCGGCGAGCGGGGAGTTCGCCGCGGCGTGCTCCTCGACCTTCTCGTCGATCCCCTTGTCCGCGGCGACCTTCTCCAGGCCGTCGGGGTCGGCGGAGGCGTAGAAGGAGACGAATCCGGCGAGCACGAGGGCGGTGACCAGGCCGGTCACCCACACCTTGCGGG
>NZ_JBSGZP010000751.1:0-3323 GCF_053611065.1 Streptomyces sp. NPDC054840 | reverse complement strand
GGTGAACGCGAGCAGCAGCACGCCGGCGTGGAAGGTGCCGCCCTGCGACGCGACGACGACGAGGAGGGGCAGCACCACGAGGAGGACGACGACGGCCGGCGCGAACGGGCCGGTCACGGAAGACGGACGCCGATGCGGACGCCCCGCGAACGGCGCCCCCCGGCGACGGGCACCGGCCGGGGCGTCCTCGGTGAGCCGCCGGGCCCGCTCCGTCCGGGGCGCGATGCCGGCGGCCGCGCGCAGGTCAGGCCTGGGTTGCCGCGGCAGGGACTCCACGACGGGTTCGGCCTCGGGCTCGGCGGCGCCGACCGGTCGCGGGCGGTGGAGCGTGAGCCCGGACAGGTCGAGCCACCCGGCCGGGTCCAGCTCCGGCAGGCCTGCGATCCGGTGAATGACCGTCACTCCGCCTGCGCCCACCGCGAGGTGTCCGGCGGCCGCTGCGGTGGCGTCGGCTCCGACGGTGGCCGGTGCGCCGCCGTCCGTCCGCACGACGGGCAGCCCAGGAGCCCGGTCGGAACGGATCTCCACAGGTTCGGCCAGCATGAACAGCCATTTTCCGTCGGGCAGTTCCCGCAGACCGGCACCGTCCTGCCAGGAGGCCAGGACTCGCTCGGCTGCCTCGGCCGGGCCGATCACGGGCGCGTCGATGACGAACCCGGTGGCCGTGACGGTGGCGCGGAACGCCTCGCCCTGGGTGGCGCTCACTCGGTGTCCCCGATCAAGAAGTGGATCCTGCCGGTGTTGGCGTCGCCGACCACGATCCGGCCCGGCCGGGTCTCGGCGGCGATCAGCGGCAGGGACGGGTGCACGGCCGGCGGCCCGGAGCCGCCGGAGAAGCGGGTCAGGGTCCGCACACCGTCGGGGCGCACACCGCGCACGATGAGGCCGCTGCGGCTGACGGTGATCAGCGTGGGCGTCCCCTCGTCGTGGACGAGGCCGATCACGTCGGCGTTCTCGCGGAAGGAGATGCGGCTCTCGTCCCCCGACCCGGTCCGCACCTGCCAGGTCCGGCCGTCCTGCGACCAGGCCTGGGAGCCGCCGCCGTGCAGGAAGTGGCGGGCGTCGCGGGCCGCCTCGTGCAGCGGTCGGCTGTCGAGCAGCCGCGCCTCGCGGAAGCGGTTGAAGTGCGGCCGGTCGTGCGCGCCCCGGCCGAGCGCGCCATCCTCGGCGACGCTGCCGTCCGGCCCGATCCGCCACCAGCGGCCGGCCAGCGGCAGCAGCAGGTCGGCACCTGCGCGCAGCAGCGGCAGGACCGGGCGGGCGAAGAGTTCCTCCGGCACGGCATCGTCGCGGCCGGCCCCGAAGGCGGCGAGTTCGGCGGTGTACCCGCCGCGCTCGCCGAGCGGCCGGCCACTGACGTACGGAACGAGCTCGCCGCCCTGGACGTACAGGGCGAGCAGGCGCCGGCCGGTCCGTCCGGCGGCGAGCACCGGCCCGGGCAGGTCGTGGCGGCGCGCCCGGACGGTGGTGGTCATGCGGGCATCGGCGTTCGGCAGGTTGGCGGCGAGCAGGGTGGTGGCCCGCCGGCCCCGGGCGAGCAGGGTGCGTGCGTCGGTGGTGAAGGCGGGCAGCGCCCAGCCGGTCGCTCCCCCGGTGTCGCCGGCCGGCTGTCCGACGGTGACGGGTTCGGCCCGGCGGAACTCCGCCCCGCGCAGTGCCCGTACGGCGATCGCACCCGCGGGCAGGGGGAGTTCGGCCGTCGCTCCGTCGAGCCGGACGACGACGTGGCCGGCGCCGTCGGCAGACCAGCGGGTGGGCTCGCTCGTCAGGACTCCGGTACGCGCGGGGAGCCGGTCGGCGAGGCGCGGCGAGGTCAGCAGCCAGGCCTGGTCGGCGTCGTCCAGGCCGGCCAGGGCGTGCTGTACGTCCCCGGGCGTCGGGTCGGCCGGCCGGCGCGCGGCCAGCCAGGCCGGCAACAGCTCGGCGAGGTCGCCGGTGAGCCGGCGTCCGGCCGGGTCGCCGAGGACGACGACGACCAGTTCGGTACCGCGCGCGGCCGCCCGCCGGTGCAGGACGAGGAGCGCGGCGAGCTGGACCAACCGGCCCGCGCCGGCCTGGGTGGGGCCGGTGTCGACCAGGGCGGCGATCCTGCCGCGGATCGCGTGGGTGCGGAACTCGGGTGCGAGGTGAAGGAGTTCGCCGTCGACGACGCGGCGCAAGAACTCGTCCGGGTACTCGTCGGCGAGCAGCCATTCGGACGCCAGCAGCTGGTCCGGCCTGCCGGAGCGGGCGATGCCGCCGAGGCCGTCGGGGTCGCCGAGGACATCGGCGACGGGCTCGCGCTCGCCGACCAGGACGTCCAGGCGACGCAGCAGCGGGCCGAAGGCGACGGCGAGTTCGGGGGTGATGGCCGAGAGGGTGGCGGCCCACGGGGCGAGGGCGGCGGGCAGGCGGGTGGTGGTCATCGGGCGCCGCCCCCGGCACCGTGCGGGCCGGGGCCCTCCGGCCGGATCAAGGCGTCCAGCGCGTCCGGGGAGGTGACCGGCGCGGGCGGGTCGGCGACCAGCGCGCGGCCCGGGACGAGGACGCAGAGCCGGCCCTCGGCCGCGCCGACGGCACGGCGCCAGAGCGCGGCGGCCGGCACGGGGCGGGCGGTGGTGGGGACCAGCAGGCCGGCGTCGCGGCCCAGGTAGCGGACGCCGTCGGCCCACGGCAGGTCCGCCTCCGCGCCGAGGACGAGCAGCACGCGGTCGGCGGCCGGCAGGCTCGGGCCGTCGTCGGCGAGCACACCGAGGCGGGCGCCGTCGCGGATGCGCTCCAGGGCCGCTGCGGCCAGACCGGGCACCGCGTCGCCCACGGCGAGGACGGCGACGGTCGGGAGCGGGGGCTCACGGCGCTCCCACCGGAGCGGAACGGGCGGCGGAGGGGCGGGCGGAGAAGGCGGGGCGGCGGTCACGAGGGGAGGACCGCCGCGACCAGCTCGGCCCGTATCCCGGCCAGCGCGGTCGGCAGGTCGGCCGGCTCGAAGCCCGCGTCGATCTCACGCAGCGCCGCCTCCAGTCGCAGGCGCGAGTCACGTCCGTCGGGGAGGGTCCGGTGCTCCGCGAGCAGGGCCGTGCCGGTGCGGGCCAGTCGCTCGGCGCGCGCGGTGGTGCTGCGGGACAGCTCTTCGGCGGCGTGGACGAGGCTGCGGTTGGCGGCCTTCTCGACCAGGTCGGCAAGGACGTCGCGGGCCAGCGCCTGGGTGTCGGCGGTCGGGGCGATCAGCGGCAGCACCCACAGGTCGCGCGCCGATGCGGTGGCCCGGCCGTCCAGCACGGCGGCGGCCGCGACCAGCTTCTGCGAGCGCACCGCCCGGCGGTCGCTGAGCGGTACTCCGGCAC
>NZ_JBSGZP010000750.1:0-3323 GCF_053611065.1 Streptomyces sp. NPDC054840 | reverse complement strand
GGGGGGGGGGGGGGGGGGGCGGGGTCGCGCGGGGCCGCGGGCGGGGCCCGCGGGGCCCGCCGCGGGGGCCGGGTCCGGGCTCGCCGGGGCACGCCTCAGCCCGCGCCCGCCTCCTGCTCCGCCTCCGGCAGCGGGGCCCCGGTCTCCAGCAGGGTCTTGAGGCTGGACGCGAGCATCGGCCAGGCCCGTCCGCACATGCCGATGAGGGTGCCGCCCGGTTGGAAGTCCTCGTGCAGGATGGTCAGCCGCGCGAGGGTGTCGCCGACGGGCTCGATCTCGTACGTCACCTTCGTACGGCGCTCCTTCGCCAGTTCGGCCCGCAGGTCCTCACCGATCCCGACCGCGGCCGCCCACTGCGGGGTGAAGGTGTGCCACGTGTAGGAGAGCAGGCGGTCCGGGACGCAGTCGAGAACCACTTGTTCGGGGTCGCTGGTACGGGCCCCCCGCTCGACCCAGGCCATCGGCGAGCCCACCGCCCAGTCGGTCTCGAAGCTCAGGCCCCAGTACCGGCGGGTGAAGGCGGGCTCGGTGAGGGCCTGCCAGACCCTGGCGGGATCGGCCTGGATGTACAGGGTGTAGGTGATCGCGCTGTCGCTCATGGCCCCATGCTGCGGGACCGCGGACCTCGGACGCCGGATTTCCCGATCACGCGGTGGTCGCGGGGCGGGCCGTGCGCGCTTCCTACCCCGGTCGTGAGCCGCCCGGACCGCGGTCAGGACACGTGGAAGGTTGGTTCACACAGCCCGAGGCCGTGTCGTCGAAGTGGCGCCGGTCGGACCCGCGGGCGTTGCAAGACCGGTCAGGAATCGAGAAGCCCCGGCCGCCGCGCAGCCCCTAGCGTGATGGTCATGGCAACCACGAGCTCCACCGCAGCCCACACATCCCTCGCGTCCGTCACTCTTGAGGTGGCCGACCCCGAGGCCGCTCGCCGCTTCTACAGCGCCTTCGGCATGGACACGTACGTACGCCTGCGGCCGTCCGAGACCCACTCCACCGGATTCCGCGGCTTCACCCTCGCGCTCACGGTGGCCGGGCCGGCGACCGTCGACAGCTTCGTCGGCGCCGCCGCGGACGCCGGCGCCACGGTGCTGAAGCCCGCCGCGAAGTCGCTGTGGGGCTACGGCGGCGTCGTCCGGACCCCGGACGGAACGATCTGGAAGATCGCGACCTCGGCGAAGAAGGACACCGGCCCCGCCACCCGCGAGATCGACGAGGTCGTCCTGCTGATGGGCGTCGAGGACGTGAAGGCCACCAAGCAGTTCTACATCGGCCGGGGACTGACCGTGGCCAAGAGCTTCGGTGGCAAGTACGCGGAGTTCGCTCCCGGCCAGTCCAGCCCCATCAAGCTGGCGCTGTACAAGCGCCGTGCCCTTGCCAAGGACCTCGGCGTCCCCGCCGACGGCACCGGCTCGCACCGCATCGTCCTCGGCAGCACCGCCGAGGCCTTCACCGACCCGGACGGGTTCTCCTGGGAGGCGGCTGCGTCGCTCGCCCCCCGCCTGTCCTGACCGCCGGCCCTGTCGTACCGATCGGCCGGCGAACAGGCGCCGATGCGGCATCCGGGCCCGAAAGCAAAGAGTCCGACGGCACCGCAATCGCCGTGCGGAGGCCTGACCCTGCCCCGTTCTTCCGAAGGGACAAGCATGTCGAAGCGACTCATGACCGGTCTGTACTGGTTCCTGGCCTTTGAGTTCGCGCTGGGCGCGGTGACCAAGTACTGGCCGGGTGACACGATTTTCAGCTCGGCGTACTCCGCGAAGTTCGTCGACTGGGGTTACCCGGCCTGGATGCGCTTCGTGGTCGGTGCCCTGGAAGGTGCAGCCGCCGTCCTGCTGGTGATCCCCGACAAGCGCACACGCTTCCTGGGTGCCACGGCGCTGATGTTCGTGCTCACCGGCGCGGTCACCACCCACGTCGTCAACCACGACCCGGCGGTGGAGAGCTGGGCCGCGCCGACCCACCTTCTCCTCATGGGCATCCTGGCGCTGGCCAATTGGCCTGCCGACTGGCGAGACCTCCTGCGGGCTCCACTCGCGCCGACGGTCCGAATACCACGCCCATGAGACGACACGACACGGGTGCAGCACCTTGAAGGGAACCCCTGAGCCGCACCGAAGCGCGGCGGAAGGCTCCGAGGGGCTTCAGCCGAACGGTCTTCCCCACAGGCACGGGTCGGGCCCGGGGACAGGCCCTTCTCAAGCGAGGGTGACCTCGCGGGTACCGAGCAGGCCCTACGGGGAGAGCGCCCGCTCCGAGCCGAAGAGCCCCGACCAGCCGGGGGGGGTGGGCCGGCCGGGGCCTGCCCCAGTCGGCGGGGGGGGGGTGCCGACCGGGGGCATGCGGGGCGGAGCCACAAGGGACGTCACGTCACCGTGGATCCCCGACTCCAGCTGAACGATCCTCGCAGGCAAACACCCGCCAGACCTGCCGGACACGCACCCTGGCGCGGATACCGCGCGCACGGACCGCCCCCGAGTGGCAGGCCCGGACCGTCGGCGGCGGCGGCGAGGTGGCCTGCGGTGGCGAAGGCGCTGCCTTCCCCGACGTCGATCAGGATGCGGGCCGCGGTCGAGGGACGCCCGCCGCAATCATTCACGAACGGACGTGGCATGAAGCGTGCTTTCCGTCTCAGCTGAGCCTCGTCGGTTCGCCGGCGGACCGACGGACCGCCCGAGGCCGTAATCAACTACCGGTGGCAAACTCCCCTACCGTGCAGGTCTACCCCTTCATTGCCTGCCTCCCACGAGTCCCACGTCTTCCAACCGGTGCTACTGCGGCACCTATGTCCTCGGACTTCCGGGCTACCACTCGACGCGTCCGGTGCACCGGGCAAGGGGGCGATTACCCGAAGGGGGGTGCCCGAGTCGCAGACCGGCAAACACAGTCGTACGTTCAGTGACGAACTCCGAGGACGTGACATCCCATGCGGAAGGATCGGCTGTGACTGAATTCGACATCTGGGGCTACCGACCGGACACCGGGTACCAGCGGGGCACCGACATCGTCGGCTACAAGGTCGAGGCCAAGGACGGCAGCATCGGTAAGATCAGCAAGCACTCCGAGGAAGTCGGCGCTTCGTACCTCGTCGTCGACACCGGGGTGTGGATCTTCGGCAAGCACGTGCTGCTGCCCGCCGGGACGATCAACATGATCGACACGGTCGAGGAGAAGGTCTACGTCGACCGGACCAAGGAGCAGATCAAGGACGCCCCCGAATTCGACGAGGCCAAGCACGGCGGCGACCCGACCTACCTGGAACAGTTCGCCCGGTACTACAACATGCCGCACATGTAGCGCGTGCGTACGCATGTGAGGGGCCACAC